>SLIS01000475.1 GCA_007135505.1 Halovivax sp. | reverse complement strand
TACTCGATCCTCTCGCTACGTCTCGTAATGGCGTACGTGTTTCTCTCTGCCGGAATCGAGAAACTCCTTGACGAGGAGTGGTCGGCAGCGGGATACGTCGATCCGCAGTCGGGATTCGGAGTCGGCCCGGACAACCCGGTCTCCGGCATGTTCGCCGAAATGGCAGCGAACGCTGGCGCGATCGACCCGCTCGTCGTGTGGGGACAGGTGTTGATCGGGCTGGCGCTGCTCTTCGGTGTCTTCGTCAGGTTCGCCGCATTCTGGGGTGCCATTCAGATGCTCCTGTTCTGGATCGCCGCCTGGCAGGGCGGCCTGCTGGCTGGATTACCCGTCGAACACGGCTATCTCATCGATAGCTCGTTCGTCTACGCGCTGATCCTGTTCGGACTCGGTGCCGTCGGAGCCGGCCGCATCGTCGGTCTCGACGCGAAACTGGAACAGTCGGACGTCGTCCAGAACAACCCCTGGCTGCGGTACATACTCGGCTAACCGCGCCACCGTGGCGCTGTCGGGAAGGCGGCTCTAGCCGCCATGCCCGGTCGAACTCGAACGTCGACGGTTCGAGAGCGCCGTGGACGTCGCTCCTTCGGGTAGAAACGTCCCGTTTCCGAACAGTGATGTGTGTCCTACGATCACGTCCCACCATGTCGAGCGACAGCCAGTCGACGGACCTCGATCCGGCGACGGTCGAGACGATCGATGGACTGCTTCGAGATCGAATGGCCGAGGACGACGTACCCGGATTGAGCCTCGCCATCGCCGATCGGGAGGGGATCCGGTACACCTGCGGATACGGATCGCGGGACCTCGACGCGAACGAACCGGCGACGCCCGAGACCGTCTACGGCATCGGCTCCGTCTCGAAGTCGTTCGCCTCCCTGGCGACGCTTCAACTGGTCGAGGCCGGCGACGTCGCACTCGGGGAATCGGTGACCAGGTACGTCGACGTCGACGTCCCCGACGAGATCACGCTCCATCACCTCCTCAGTCACACGTCCGGGTTCCCGTCGCTCGCGGTCAGCGAGGCGCTCCTGGCGAGACAGATGGGCACCGGTGAAGCCGGCGTCCCGCTCGGGACCCGCGGGGACTTTCTGGCTCACCTCGAGAACGCGACCGACGAGATCGCTGGCCACCCCGACGAGCACTGGATGTACTGCAACTCGGGGTACACGCTCGTCGGTGAGATCGTCGAGGCCGTCACCGGCGACTCCTACACCGATTACGTCGCGAGGGAGATCCTCGAACCGCTCGCGATGGACCGGTCGACCTACGACGGCGAGGCGTTCGAGTCCTTCACCGATCGAATGACGCCGTACTTCGCGGCTGAGGACGAACTCGAGGCCTATCCACTCCCCGTTCGTGAACGCAGTGCGGCGGCCGGCGGACTGCTGGCTCCCGTCACCGACCTCGTCGAGTACCTCCGGATGCACCTTCGAGGCGGCGAACTCGACGGGACGCGACTCTGTGACGAATCTATCCTCCAGCAGGCCTACGACGACCACGCCGAGACGCCCGCCGGCCCGTACGGCTACGGCTGGCGGACCCGGTCGGTCGCCGGCGAAACGCTGATCGGGCACGGCGGCTCGATCGCGGTTTCGTCCGCGTACGCCGGCTTCAGTCCCGACAACGACGTCGCGATCGCGATCCTCGCCAACACGTCCCCGGCGTACGGGTTAGCCGAGCTCGGCAAGGGTGTCTTCGCCGCACTCACCGGGTCGGACCCGAACGCCCTGCCGTTTTTCGCACGAAAAACCCGATTCGACGAGCTGTCTGGTACGTACGAGTCCTACCGCGGGATCAAGGAGGCCGAGGTCGAACCGGAGGGCGGCATGCTCCGACTTCGCGTCGGTGGCCCGATCAGCGACGGGAGCTGGAGCCCGCTCGTTCCGGAAGACGTCGGGGCCGGCGAGTTCTACACCATTTCCGCGGCCGGCGATCGGATCCCAGTCCGGTTCGTGGCGGACGGCGACGATCTGAGTTGTTACATCGACCGGTGGCGGCTCCACCAGGTCTGATCGACCGGATTGCCCGACCGTCCGGAGTCGACCCCACTTTGGGTTTTCGAACCCGTGATTGTCGAGCGCTTGCGTCGGTCCGGGCACGGGTATTCGCTTGCGAACCCGGAGTTCGACTTCAAATTCACAACGGGATCACGTTCGCTACCGTCACATTCGCTCCCGGCGAAGGATCATTTTCATACTGCTACGTGGAACCTTCCCACGGGCGCGCGTCTGCCCGTATACGACGCGCACACCCACGCAGTCTTCCGATTTTACGCCGAAACCATTATCCCCTCGACTGGCGTAGCCGACCCCAATGACGCGCACCGAAACGCTCCCGCGGAGTGATCCGTCGTGGAACTGATCATCACCGAGAAGGACAACGCCGCCAGGCGAATCGCCGACATCCTGAGCGGCGGGTCGATGCAATCGAGGCGGGAGAAGGGGGTCAACGTCTACGAGTGGGGCGGCAAGCGTTGCGTGGGTCTCTCCGGCCACGTAGTCGGCGTCGACTTCCCGCCCGAGTACAGCGACTGGCGCGACGTCGAACCGGTCGAGCTGATCGACGCGAGCGTCGAGAAGCGACCGACGAAGGAGAACATCGTCGCAACCCTTCGCATCCTCGCCCGGCGAGCCGAACGAGTGACGATCGCGACGGACTACGACCGCGAGGGCGAACTCATCGGGAAAGAAGCCTACGAGATCGTCCGCGACGTCGACGCGGACGTCCCGATCCAGCGAGTCCGATTCTCCTCGATCACCGAGAACGAGGTCACCCGCGCGTTCGAAGCGCCCGAATCGCTGGACTTCGACCTCGCGGCCGCCGGCGAGGCCCGCCAGATCATCGACCTCGTCTGGGGCGCCTCGCTGACGCGCTTTCTCTCGCTGTCGGCCGGCCAGCTCGGCAACGATTTCATTTCAGTCGGCCGGGTTCAGAGCCCGACGTTGAAACTGATCGTCGACCGCGAGCGCGAGATCGAGGCGTTCGAGCCCGACGACTACTGGGAGCTGTACGCGAAGCTTACGAAGGACGCCGGAGCGGGCGACGCCTTCGACGCCCAGTACTTCTACCTGGACGAGGACGACAACGAGGCCGAGCGTATCTGGGACGAGTCTGTCGCCGAGTCGGTCTTCGAGGCGCTTTCTGCCGCCGATG
>SLIS01000438.1 GCA_007135505.1 Halovivax sp. | reverse complement strand
GCCCCTGGTGACTGCCGGGAAACGGTCCTCACGCGACCGAACGCGGTCTGAACGCGCCGCTCTATCGACTCGTCACCTGCAGTCGGCCGATGGTTCGAAGAGTAAATCCGCGACCGAGGAAGCGGCGGGGGTGCACTCGAGTCGAGCAAACTTCCGAGAACGAAACTGTCTTTCCCATATGAACGTAACTGACGCTCGATGCCAGAAACTGGAGACGCAGCCCCCGATTTCACCGCACCGCTTGCAACCGGCGACGTCGAGTCGTTCTCGCTGTCAGAGCGCGTCGCCGATGAGGCACCGATCGTCCTCGCGTTCTTCCCGGGCGCGTTTACGAGCGTCTGCACCAACGAGATGTGTACGTTCCAGGACCGCCTCGCAGCGTTCGAAGACGTAGACGCGACCGTCTACGGCGTCAGCCGTGACTCGCCGTTTACGCTCAACGAGTTCCGCGCACAGAACGACCTCGAGTTCGGTCTGATCAGCGACTTCAACGCCGAGATCGTCGACGAGTACGGTATCTCGATGGACTTCGACGACCTCGGCGTCTACGGCGTCGCCAAGCGCTCGGTGTTCGTCGTCGACGAGGCCGGCGAGGTTACCTACACGTGGGTCAGCGACGACCCCGGCGTCGAACCCGATTACGACGAGGTCGAAGCCGCCGTCGAAGACGCAGCGTAGGTCGTTTGCCAGCGGTGGCGCAGCGCTTTTCTCGTCGGCCGGTGACGTATGGATATGAGTGATTCAGCCGTTTCTGAGGAACCCCGCCGTGTCTACGACCCCGATCGGGAGCACAACTTCCCCGACGAGAAACTCAACGCTGTTCTCGAGTTCGTCGAAGCCGACGAGGAGATCCAGACCTACCTCGAGGCCCAGAACGTCAATGCGGTCGATCGGATGCAGTACAACGATCACGGCGCAAAGCACATCGAGATCGTTCGTAACCGCGCCCTCTGTCTGTACGACCTGCTGAAAGCGAGCGACGTCGATTTCAACGGGGCCCGCCAGCAAGGCCTCTCGGAGGAAGACGAGTCGGTTATCATCGCCTTCGCGGCCACGTTACACGACATCGGCCACCTGGTCCACCGGGACGAACACGCCTACTACTCGATTCCGCTGGCCTCGGACGTGCTCGACCGGGTTCTTCCGGAGTTCTACGACGTCTCCGAGTGCGTTCGAATGAAAGGCGAAATCTTGCACGCAATTCTCTGTCACCATCGGGCCGAAACGCCGCTGACCACAGAAGCGGGCGTGATCCGCGTCGCCGACGCCCTCGACATGGAGAGCGGCCGCTCGCGCATCCCGTACGAACACGGCGGCCGCGGGATCAACACCCTCTCGAGCCAGGCGATCAAGCGCGTCTCGCTGTACGAAGGCGAGACGCGGCCGGTGATGGTCGAAATCGCGATGACCAATGCAGCCGGCGTCTACCAGGTCGACAACCTCCTGAAGGCGAAACTTCGCGGTTCGGGACTCGAAGACCAGATTCGCATCGTCGCCGTCAACACCAACGAAACCCACGAGCAGCTGGTCGAGCGGATCGAACTCTGAGACTGGACGGCTCAGCCTCGAGTGCCCGTAGCCGGCCCTCACTCCCAATAGGCTGGAAACCGTCTCGGGTCGGTACCCACCGTGATCGACGCTACGTTCGAACCGGTTCGATCCGGTCGCCCCGTCGCTCGAGATAGCCGCGTTCTTGCAGCGTTCTGAGCATCGAAAGCGCCGTTCCCGTTCGCATCCCGAGATCCTCACGAAGTCGTTCGACCGTCGACCCGTCGCGGGTCGTCACGTACAGGTAGACGAGTTTCGCTCGTGGCGATTCGATTTCGTCGGGAATCGGGACGGCAGTGCGGTGTCGTGATTTGGACTCCATACGCGACCGTTTATTTCGACGATACTAAAATGCTTGTTCAACGATCGTCGAAAGCTACCGCGAAAGCGGTCTCCGTCGTCGTCGACTGATTCGCCCCGTGCGTGTCGTTTTTGTACTTTCCCCGAAGACTCAGACGGTATGTCGACTCAGCTTACCGTTCTCGCACTGTTGACCGGCCTGCTTACCGGTGCCCTGTTTCGCTTTCTCAATATCCCGATTCCGGCCCCGCCGGAGCTTCCCGGCATCATGGGCATCGTCGGAATCTATCTCGGATACAAAGTGATCGATCACTTCGACGTCGGCGTCGATCTCCTCGAGAGCCTCGGCATCTGAGCACGGACCGACCGAGATCTGTCACAGGAGTTCGACACCTGGTCATGGGCCAGTCAACGGTCTCGTGGACTGAACGAGCGACTGAACGCGTATCGACACCATTCTCGGCACCCGGTCGGTGAACGAATCACGACCGGGTGTATCGACGATCGATCGATTTCCGCTCGACCGGCCTGCACAGCAGTTCTTGCCTTCGCCGTGACCAACCGGCGCGGTGCTCCTGGGGGCGGATTCGAGCTCTTAGAAGACACTCGAGCCCGCACTGGGACCGGCTCACCGCGAGTCCAGGGCCAGCGTCAGCCGCGACATGCCCCAGGCGAACGAGAGGACGAGGACGACCGTGAGATAGGCGACCCCGAGGGGAACCACGACGATGGGAAGCGACTCGTGAAACAGGTAGCCAGCGGCGACGAGGAGGGGAGCGAGTACCAGGTTCACACGAACGAATCGCTCGAGACTCATCTAGTGGTTCGCAACGGGGCTAGCAGGATATGCCTACCGGTGTTCGTCCGTGAGCGGCTGTGAGAACGGTACTGCGTCGAAAAACCGACTGTGGCGTCAGTAGCTGCGGACTTTGGGCTCGTAGGTCTTCTCTTCGCCCTCGAGGATAACCGGGCGGTAGAAGATGTCGGGTTTGCCGCCGTTCCACGAGATCAGCGTGTGTTTGAGCCAGTTTTCGTCGTCTCGTTCCTGCCTCTCCTGGCGCCAGTGAGCACCGCGGAACTCGTTGCGGACGAGCGCGCCCAGTGCGATCGTCTCGGCGACGTCGATCAGGTTCCGCGTCTCGTAGGTCTGCTGGAGGTCGGTGTTGAACGTTCGCGACGGGTCGTCGACGTAAACGTGCTGATACTCCTCGCGGCACTCGCGGATGACCTTCAGCGCCTTCTTGATGCCCTCTTCGGTCCGGAAGACGTTGACGTAGTCGGTCATCGCCGTCTGGAGCTTCTGGCGGAT
>SLIS01000067.1 GCA_007135505.1 Halovivax sp. | reverse complement strand
GCCGACGAACCGGGGACGCTCACGAAACTCGCCGTCGACGCGGACGGTGACAGGGTCGACGACGTTCGCGCCGACGGCGTCGTCGTCGCGACACCCGCTGGCAGCCGGGGCTACGCTCGGGCCGTCGGTGGGCCGAGCCTCGACCCGTCGGCCGAGCAGGTCGCCATCGTCCCGATAGCGCCGTTCGCGATTCGGCATCCGCCGTGGGTGGGCCGGCCGGACGCGCTCCGAATCGAAGTGCGTGGCGACGGTCCAGCGACCGAGATCCAGTGTGACGGCGTCGTCGCGGGGACGGTACCACCGGGGTCGACGATCGACGTCGAACGCGGACCGTCGCTCGCGATCGTCCGGCCGGACGACACCAGTGAGACGAAGGGGGAATAAGGTGGACAGTACGTTCGACGTCGTCGCGGCAAGGCGACACCGCGCTGGAGCGTTCCCGTCGATCGGATCGAAATAAAAACGGCGTGGCAGTCGACGGCGTGGCATCCGACGACGTGGCTGTCGACTTCGGCGGTCGACCGCCGAACTAGCTATCCTCCGGCGCCTCGTCCCGATGGTAGTTCGGGTTCTCCTGCTCCAGTGCGTCCGTCTCTCGATCCTCCGAGGCGTGTTCGATGTCCTGTCGCCGTCGTTCTTCCCGGCTGTTCTCCCTGGCCTCTTGCTGTTCGGCCCGGAGCTCCTCGTCCTCGTCGGGGTCGTCCTCGTCCGCTGCGGCCGGGTGCTCGTCGAGTCCGTGTTCGTCTTTTTCGTTCACCATCGTAATCAGCGCCGGCAGTACCGTCGTCGGAGAAAAAGCGCTTGGCCTTGCATGAGCGTCCGACGAGAAGCGCCGGTCACCAGTTCGACGCGAGAGTCCGCCACAGTCACGAGAACGCGCGTTCCGGTCGACGAGCCGGTCAGTCCCAGGCCTCGCCGGCGGCCAGGTCGATGCCGTCGCCTCGCTCCGACGGACAGATGTCGGCGAGTACGCACGACTCGCAGTCCGGACTGCGTGCCGAACAGACGGCCCGACCGTGGTCGATGAGGAGGTGCGTGAACTGCACCCAGTAGCCCTCGGGGACGACTTCGAGCAGCTCCTGCTCGATCGCCTCCGGTCGTTCCGCTTCGGTGATCCCCAGTCGACGCGTCAGTCGCTGGACGTGCGTGTCGACGACGATTCCCTCGACGACGTCGTGGCCGTGCTGGAGGACGACGTTGGCCGTCTTCCGACCGACGCCGGGAAGGGCCGTCAGGTCGGCCATCGTATCCGGCACCGCCCCGTCGTGCTCGTCGACGATGATTTCGCACGCCTCGCGGATGTAGCCCGCCTTGTTGTTGTAGAAGTTGATCGAATCGAGCGCGTCAGCGAGTTCCGCCTGCGACGCGTTCGCGTAGTCTTCGGCCGACCCATAGGTCTCGAAGAGGGCTTCGGTTTCGGCGTTGACCCGTTCGTCGGTGCACTGCGCCGAGAGGATGACGGCGATCAGCAACTCCAGTCGGTTCGAGTACCGCAACGAGATCGTCGAGTCGGGGTACTCCGCCTCCAGTCGGTCGACGACCGCTTCCGCCTGTGCTTCGGCACTCTCGAGTGGCGTTCCCATGGATCCCCTTCCGAGAGCGGGCATTTGAGGGGTTCGATTGCGGCAGTGTCTCGATCGGTCGGACGCCGTCGAACGCGAATCCCGGGCGGGAACCTGTGTTCCGGTCAAGTGGTTCGCCGATCCGACGTCTCCGACTCGATTGCCCGTGGATCGACTGTCACCCGACACGAATCCGACCAGCGTTACACCTCCGTTCGAATCGTTCGACCTCGATGGATCGATCGGTCGTTCACATAGAATCAGATTCTCAATATATAATTCGAACGGACACACAATCTTATTATATTTGAGTGCACTGTGCCAACAACGATGCCGAACGGACTGGCCACGCCGACGAGACCCCGGCCGTGTCTCCCTCACGCCGGGACCGCACCCGGCCGGGACTGCGCCGACCCTACGATCACGGGATCGCCCGACTTCCCGTGGCAGAAACGACCATGACAGCGACAAACGACCACCAGAACGCCCCCGAGGAATCGTCCGATCGATCGGTAGACGACGTCCTCGACGATCTACTCCAGGCTCTCAGATCTGATCAAGGCGGTGCGCGAACCGAGGCGCTCAAACGAGCACTGGAGCAGGAGGGAGCCTTAACCGAGGGACAGACCGGTCGGCTCGCGGCCCTCGAGTCGACCGTCAAGAAGCTCACGAGAGACGTCGCCAAGCGTGACGACGAGTCGATTCCCCCAGCCGTTCGAACCGAACTCGACGACGCGGCCGAAGAACGGGAGTCACTCCGGACTGCGGTCGACTCCCTCCAACGGCCGGACGCCGACATCGAGGCCAGAATCGACACCCTCGAGGACGCGGTCGCGGATCTCCGCGAACGGCAGGTGGCCGTCGGGACCTCGGCGAGCGAGCTTCGGTCCGAACTCGCGGCGGCACGCGACGACCTCCACGCAGCGGACGCCGACCGTGAGGGAGAATCGGCCGAGATACCGACGGATCGATCCGACGTGGACGAACGCATCGACCACCTGGAGAAGATACTGAACGCGCGAACGTCCGCCCTCGCGTCGAAGGCCAGACGGGTCGAGGCCCTGGAGGACCGGATCGACGACCTCGAGACGTCGGTCGAGGAACGGACGGATACCCTGGAGACCGAACTCGAGACCGTCAACTCGACGCTGGAAGAGGCGGCCACGATCCTCCAGTCGGAGACCAGAGACGAGATCGAGGACGTCCGGACGACGCTCGAAGAACAACTCGAGTCGCTCGAAGCCGAGTTCCACTCGACGATCGAGTCGCTGGAAGACGACATCGACACGCTGGAGTGGCACGCAGTCGACATGATTCAGTGGCGAAAGGCGTACGAGGAGCCGGGAGAAGACGAGGAGAACGGCCGCGAGACAAACCGCGAGTAGTCGGTTTTTGGCGGACGACGGTGTGTGCGGCTATCGGCCGATTCGCATGTCCGTGATCGGTCAATCGACAAGACGCGTCGATCGACGAACCACGTCGGTTGGCAAGTCGTGTCGACCGGCAAGCCGTGACCTTTATACAACCGTCACACCCGTGTGACGATATGAAAGCGACGGCAATGGCCCACCCGATTCAGGGCCTCGTCAAGTACCACGG
>SLIS01000233.1 GCA_007135505.1 Halovivax sp. | reverse complement strand
TCGGGGCTGGTCCTCCTGACCGTCTTCCAGGGTGAGCGGACGCTCCTCTTTTTCCTCCTCTCGAGTGTCGTTGGCACGCTCTTGTTCGTCCAGATTCTCTTTACCGACGACCGAACGTTCAACGTCGGCGTGATGCTCCTCCAGCTCGTCGCCTTCGCGTTCGTGTTCCGCTTTACCGCGCTGTACGCGACGCCGGGGTTCATCGGCATCGACATCTGGACGCACATGGAACTCGCCGAGGCGATCTACGCGGAGCGTTCGCTGAGTGGGATTTCCCACGACAAACACTACGCCTCGCCGCTGTATCACCTGCTGGTCGTCACCTCTTCGCTGCTCTTCGACGTTCCGCTACAGACGGCGCTGTATCTGTCAGTTGGCATCGTTATGCCGCTGTCGCTCTTGCTCGTCTACGCCACGGCGAACCTGCTCGTCCCGGCACGCTGGGCGACGCTCGCGGCGGCACTCTATGCCCTTGCCAGTCACGTCTCGATGTGGGGGATGCACCTCATCCCCACCAGCCTGGGGCTCGTCTTCTTCCTCGGAATGTTGTACGCGCTGATCCGGGTCATGCGGATCGAGTACACGCTCCGGGATTTCACGTTGCTCTTACTCTCGAGTGTCGCCGTGATTCTCACCCACCAGGTCTCGACGTTCATCATGCTCGTGTTGTTGCTGGCTGCGTTCCTCGCCCAGCTCACGTTCACGATCGGCCCGCTCGGGCTCACACGACTCGACTCGAGTGTGTTCCGGGCGAAAAAGCCCGTCAACCTGATCGGCCTCCTCGTGTTCAACTTCGGGCTGACGATCTTCGTCTGGTCGCTGACCCCCTATCGCCAGCAGTCGTTTCTCGCGACTGTGTTGAGCTTCTTCGGGCAGACACTCGAGGAAAGTGCCGGCTTCCTCAACATCGCGAGTGCGTCCGCCGAGGATGCACCCGACGATGCTCCCGAGGCGGCCGCACCGTCGCTGCTCGATCAGCTCGTCCCGTACATGGACGCAGCCGGGTTCTTGCTCTTGCTCGGCCTGACGTTCGCCGGCTGTCTGTACGTCGTCCACAGACGGCGTGCAGAGCAGTCGGTGTTCACGCTCTTGCTCGCAGCGGCGTTCATGCTGGTGTTCGTCCTCGGCCTGCCGATGTTCGGCATCCGAAACTTCATTCCGACGCGCTGGTTCGCGTTCCTCTACGCGTCGATGGCGATCCTCGGCGCGATCGGGCTTCGGATCCTGGCACGTGACCTCGATCCTCGCGTCGTCGTCGCCTGTCTGCTGGCAGTCGCACTCGTCTACCCGGGGGCGATGGTACTGGCCGTCGAAAGCAACTCTGAGAATCCGCTTTTCTCGGAGCAACACGAGCGTCTCGCTTACGACGAGTCAGAACTCGCCGCGGCCGCCTCGATCGGGGAGTTGACCGGATCGCCGAGCGGCGGGGAGATCCGACCCGACCAGCGACTCTACACCGACCACCCCTACCAGACGTTGCTCAGCCGGACCGGGGCGTATCCATCTACGACGACTGGGACCGTCCCCGACGATGGCACCGCCGAACACGACTACGCCGTCTATCGGACGACACAGTCGACCGATACGACCTACTTCCGAGACGAACACGGACAGGCACAACTCACGTCGATCTCCCCTGACCAGCTCTGTCGTGCCGACCAGGCGACGGTGTACACGAACGGCGATGTGACGCTGTGTACGCCGTCTCCGGTGACCGCCTGAAGCCAACAACCTCTTCGACTTCTTTTCGACGACCCGTTCTGCAGACGCTTATCGCCGCGTAGAGAGCCACCGCCAGCAGTCAGCGACGATAGGTGCACCGTCGTACAGCCACAGCGCCAGGACTGCCGTGACCATCCCGAGCTGAAACGTCGCCTGGGTCGTCAGCCCACCCTCGAGCAGGACTCGGACGTACCGCAGAAAGTAGACGGCGAAGTGCTCGAGCAATCCTCCGTGATCGTCCGCGGGTGGCGAGGCGATCGGCCAGAGAACCACGCGGGGCTCGAGGCTGCGTCCCATGAGCCAGGGGTTGATCACGTCGGCGACGAGGTGAGACAAGTATGCGATCGAGAACGCGCCAGCAAGGGCACGTTCGCCACGGCGAGACGCCAGTGCGTACGCGAGGAGACAGACTACGGGTGCGACGAAAATCGAGTGACCGATCGAGTAGCCGGTCTCCGTAACCCCGAACGTCCAGGCGAGCGGTTTGTCGACGATGTCCGGCAGCTGTGAGCCGACGACGACGGCGATGGTCTCACGCCCCGTTGGCGACCGCCGCCGGATCACGTTCGAATACAGCGAGTAGAGAACGTATGCGAACGCCAGGTGCTCCCAGGGCCACATCAGTCGACCACGATCGGGAGGTGAATCGTTCGGTACGCGTTCTCCGCCGTGGGCTCTGTTGGCGGTTCGTCCTCGTAGAGCAACAGCGTCAGCCGGAGGTCCTCACCCGCTATCGTCGGGGTCACCTCGAGGGTCTGGTCCCCTCGTTCACCGTCGGCGAGGGTTACCGACGCTCTGTCCAGTTCTTCCCGTTCGACGACGTCACCGTCGTCTCCTACGCGCTCTAAGACGAGAACGGTCGTGTAGGTCCGCTCACCGTGTTCGTGGTTCGTGATCGACGCTGTGAGCTCCTGGGTCTCGCCTGTGGCGTAGGTCGCCTCGTACATCGTGTCGGTCTCACCGGTGACGTTCTCGGTCTCGACGGCGAATTCGGTGAACCCATCGTGTTGTGGTGGGTTGGCGAGTGCTAACCCAGCGGTGGTGGCTAACAGGAGCAACCCGAGCGCGATCCCGACGTTGTACAGGCGGACGTTCGTTCTGTCGTACGGGTCCGGACGTGATCGACTGTATACGGGGACCATCGCCGAGAGGCTCGGCACGAACCGTCTCTCGGGTGGGCATCGGTACCGAGAGACGATCGCAACTAGTGACAGCGAAATTGTAAGTAATGAGGCCCCGAGGAGGGTTGTTTCTGCCGTCAAACCCCTAGGGATTGCGGACGAAATGAGGGCAACCCCGGAGATGAGGAATACACTACAGACGATTGATAGTACGAATCGCTCGATTACCTCGAGGCCGCCGGTGACGAGCAATGGATTTCTGAGTCCGGTTCGCTCCTCGTCGAACGGTCGATACTCGTCGCTCGGATCGTCCGGAAACAGCAC
>SLIS01000184.1 GCA_007135505.1 Halovivax sp. | reverse complement strand
GTAAGTAACAACGGTCTAAACTATAATCAAGTATTTACCGACGTGGTAGAAGCGGTTGGTATGGCCGAAGACGGGACCGCCCGAACGGAGATGCCCGAAGCGACCCAGCGCGAGGTCGACCAGGCGGTCCGCGAAGCGGAGGCCGAGGACGACGCCGACGAGATACTGATTCCCGAGTGACCGGCGCTCGGAGCGCTCCGGTGGCCCCGGACTGTCAGTTGTCCGCCGAAATCCGTTTGTTCGGCCGTTATATCGGTTGAAAATCGGATACCGGCGCCACCCACCGTTCGGGACAGCGACGTGAACGTTCCTACCTTCGTGACTCCGACGACGTGGGACTATACGGACGGCTTTTGCCGGCTCCCGTCGAGCGCAGGGTATGAGTCTCTTCGGGGAGTTCCACATCCCGGTAGCGTCGTTCGCGCTCCACCACACGTTATCAGAACTACCCGACGTGGCGGTCGAGATCGAGCGCGTCGTCGCCACCGACAAGTACCTCACGCCGTACTTCTGGGTGTCAGGCGACGACCTCGATGCGTTCGAGTCCGTCGGCGAGGCCGACCCCTCGGTCGACAACCTGCGACGGCTGGACGACTTCGATCGCTCGACGCTATACCGGGCCGACTGGACGGAGAACACGGAGACGATCGTCTACGCCTACAGCAAGGTCGGGGCCACGATCCTGGAGGCGAGCGGTCAGTTCGACGAGTGGAGCCTCCGGATGCGCTTCGACGAACACGCCGACCTCCAGCGATTTCAGAACTACTGTGACGGGGCGGAAATCCCGTTTCAGCTGGTTCAGTTGCACGAACTTACCCAGCCGCGATCCGGGAGCCAGTACGGGCTGACGGATCGACAGTACGACGCGCTGGTGACCGCCCGCGAGCTGGGGTACTTCGGCGAGCCGAACGTGACGCTCGCGGACGTGGCCGAGGAACTCGACATCACGCCGCAATCGCTGTCGGGGCTGTTACACCGCGGGTACGGGTCGCTGATCGACCAGACGTTGCTCGTCCGGCCGACGTGACGGTCTCTCGACACTGCTGGTCGCGCCAGACCGACGTGCGACGGTCGTACACGTGCGGATTCGTGTGGCGGACCAGCCCAACCCAAACCGGATCGTTTGAGATTGGTAGGTATAACGGCCTTCTATAGAAGGACAATCGCTAAAGCTAGTGTATTCGCTTTGTATCGGTAATGTGCGCTGACTCGGGTGACTTCGACCTGGCGCTCGAACTGGCTTCCCTGTTCCACCCGGTCCGGTTCCCTTTTTCCGCCCAGTCCACGTACGATCCCGTATGAACGCTCGGATAGCGTCCCACGAGTCCGGGTTCGGCGGTCCGTTGAACTGGTTGCTCGGTGGCGCCGTCGGCGGCCTCGTAGGCTCGGCCCTCTTCGGCGCGGTGCTGTGGCTCGTGGAACCGACCATCGTGACCGAAACCGTTCCGGCGCTGTACGGGGTGGATCCGGGCGCCGTCGGGTGGGCGTTCCACCTGGGTCACGGCCTCGTCCTCGGGGTCATCTTCGGCTTTCTCGTGACGCGGGAGCCGTTCCTCGGCACCCTGGCCGCGGAGGTCGAGACCGGCTTCATCGCCGCGATGGGACTTCACACGCGATTCGCCCTCGCCGGGCTCGTCTACGGCCTCGCAGTCTGGGCGATCCTCCCGGTGATCGCCCTCTCGCTCTGGATCGCCATCGGCGGCCTGGCCGACCCCGGCTTTCCGGCGGCCGCGTTCGGCACGCTCGTCGGCCACCTCCTCTACGGGCTCCTTCTCGGGGCGCTCTTTTCGCTGTTCGTCGCAGTCGGTCCCGAGGCCGCGGCGGCGGAGGCGCCGTTCGAGGAGGCACGGCGGGAGGAGTGAGCCGAGCTGCAAACCGGCTCTCCGGTGTACCGAGCCGCTTCGGACCGTTGATCCGGTCCAGGTCGGTCGCCTCCGCTCTCCCGATTCCGTCGCCCGGTCGGCCACACTGACCACTGTTGTGCGACCGTGGCGGGTCCGCCCGCCATCGGTACCGCCGTCAGTCGACCGGCCGAGGGCGGTATCGCGCGCACCGTGGCGTGAGTCGCTTGCTATTCAGGCAGGGAGTTCTCCCCCGTGGAAGCCGGACGGGCGCTATGGACGAACCCAACGTCGACCCACCGGCGGTCGACGAGCCGCCGGAGTCGTTCGCCGAACTTGGCCGGCGACGTGGCGAAACAGAACGCCCGGCCGTCGAATGGGCGATCGACGAACTCGCGTCCGTGGTGACAGCCCAGGACGTCGACCTCGAACCGCTGCTCGAGTACGCTCGAAGCAGTCGCCAGAGCCTGCCCGCCCGTCACCGTCGCGCGTACGAGGCGATGGCGGACGCCCTCGACGTCGACCGGGCCGTCTACGACGTGTACGTCTTCGCGTACTCGGACCTCTGTGAGGATCTGGCCGATGGCATCGGCCGCTCCGAGAAGCACCCGACCGGCTCGTCGGCCGGAATGGGGTGTACGAACGTCCTCGTCGCGAGCGACACGGCAAGGGGGACGAAACCCGGTGAGCGCGAGACGGGGCCGCTCGTACTCAAAAATCGCGACATCGCCGGTCGCGGCCTTCGACCGAAGTCGGTCGTCGAACAACCACCCGTCGACGGCTACCGCGGCTTTCTCACGGTCGATACCTGTGGGACCAGCTTCGTCTTCAAGGGCGTCAACGACCGGGGGCTGGTCGCGGCGAACACCCACATCGAGAGCGAGCGTAACGACGTCGACCCCGCGGACCAGCGACGGAACGGCACCGTCATCCGCGAGCTATTGGAGGAGTGTACGACCGTCGAGGCGGCGCGGAAACGGCTCGATTCGTACCCGACCCGACTCCTCGGCGGCCAGACGCTGTTTCTCGCGGACGCGACCGACGCGGTCCTCCTCGAGATAGATCCGGTGACCGAGGAGATCGCCGTCGCGGATGGACCCGTCGAGGCGCGGACGAACCACTTCGTCTACCTGCGCTCGACGCAGACGGCGAGCTCGACGACGCGGCGCGAGCGAGCGCTCGCCATCCTCGAAGACGAGGCGCGAGCCGCACCCGGTGGGATCGACGCCAGCGACGGACACGTCGCCGGCCCCGACCGACTCGCCCGGGACGGGCTGTGGGCACTCGCACGGGACCACGACCACGGCCCCGGCGACGACTCGATCTG
>SLIS01000203.1 GCA_007135505.1 Halovivax sp. | reverse complement strand
CAGTTCCTCGATCATCGCACCGTCGGTGGCGAGCAGCCGGGTGTCGTCGATGATGGCGTTCATTCGCTCGAGCGCCGCCGCGGCGGTCTCCAGATGCGGCGACGCACACTCCTCGCCCGCGAGCGCGATCGACCCGCTGAGAACGTTGAGTGGGTTCCGGAGGTCGTGCGTGATGAACCGCGAGAACTCGTCGAGCCGCTCGTTCTGGCGGCGGAGTCGACCCTCGCGCTCGAGTCGATCGAGTGCACTCGCGGTGTGGCTACCCAGTAGTTCCCCGAGTTCGAGGTCCGTCTCGGAGAACGCGTTCGGATCCTCGTCGACGGCCTGGAAGACGCCGTGACTGGCGATCGGGATGCTGATGGCCGACCGAAACGGACCCTGGGGTTCGGCTTCCGGGTGCGCCGAGACGTCGTCGATCAGCATCGATTCGCCCGTTCGATACGTCCTGCCGGCGATGCCCTCCTCGATCGACATCGTCGTGACCTCCTCCTGGGGTATCTCCTCGGAGATGGCCGCTTTCGAGAGGTAGCCGTCGGATTCGATGTCGATGATGCTGAGATCGAAATTGAGCAGTTGCTCGCTGGCCGCAATCGCTCGTTCACAGACCGCCTCGACCGACTCGAGCGTGTCGAGGTCGACGGCGACGTCGTTCAACGCCGCCAGTGCGCGCTCGCGTCGCTTGCGTTCGGTGATGTCGCGAGAGAAGCCCACGATCCGCTCGACCGAACCGGCCGCGTCGAAGATAGGCTCGGCGTTGACCCAGACCCAGTGGCCGTAGTCCGCCGATTCGTTGACGCGGTACTCGACGGAGACGGACTCACCAGCCGAGAGCTGGTCCATCACCGTCCGGACGCGGTCCCGATCGGCCGGGTGAATGGCATCCATAAACGACCGGGGATCAGCCCGCAGTCGGTCGGCCTCGACGCCGAAGACCGATTCGACGGCGGAATTGACGAACAGCAGTTCGTCCCAGTCGGCGCTGAACATCCAGAGGACGTCGTTCGATTGCTCGGCGAGTTTCCGTAATCGATGTTCGGTCGCCGCGGCCGACTGGGTCGCTCGGTACTGCGAGACCGCGTTGGCGATCCGATTGGCAAGCACCGTGTACTGCTCGAGACCGGCCTTCTGGATGTAGTCGGTCACCCCGCTGGAGATGGCCTCACCCGCTATCTCCTCGGTACCCTTGCCCGTAAAGAGGATGAACGGGAGGTCGTCGTCGATACGACGAACCGTCTCGAGGAGCGCCAGTCCGTCGCCGCCCGGCATGTCGTAATCGCTCACCACGCACTCGATCGATCGAGAGTCGGCCTCGAGGACGTCGATCGCCTCGGCCGCGCTGGTCGCAGAGACGACGTCGAACGGGTCGGCTTCGCGTTCGAGGCGCGTCGCAGTCAGCTCCAGTATCGCGGGGTCGTCGTCGACGAGGAGGACCCGAGCGGGAGTCTGCACACCACCTGTATAGTCATATCGACGGAATAACTATTTCGACGCAGTGAGGGCCAGTGAGAGTTAAATTTTGCCGGCGACAGCGATCGTGATATGTTCCACACGCTGCGATACGTCCAACACGCCGGCCAGGGCCGGAGCCGACGGCTGGCGCCCTCGAACGGGAACCGGTCGCCGGACCCGTACAGTCGAGGGCAAACGGCTCGTCCGGCGGTGATCCACCGCGCGAGACGTCGGCGCCGCCGTGTGACTTTACCCGCGCGGTGAGAACGCCTTTCTCGCGGGCACGCAAAGCTCCGGTATGATCCACGTCGCCATCATCGGTGCGTACGGGAGCGCCGGCGTCGCGGTCGCCGACGAACTGCTCGAGCGAGCCCCGGGCGCGGTCCGTCTGACGCTAATCGACGACGGCGATCCCGGCGGTGGGCTGTGTATCCTCCGGGGGTGTATGCCCTCCAAGGACGTCCTCTCGGCCGCCCAGCACCGGTACCAGGCCCGCCACGACGACCGGCTCGAGGGTACACCAACCGTCGACCCGGACAGCGTCGTCGCCCAGAAGGACGCTCACGTGGACGGATTCGCCGAACACCGCCGAACGCACGTCCACGAACTCGCCGAGCGCGAGAACGTGACGTTCCACCACGGGACGGCGCGTTTCGTCGACGACCGACGACTCGTCGTCGATGGCTCCGGCGACGAAACGAGGCGACCGATCGAGCCGGACTACGTGGTGATCGCCACCGGTTCGACCGTGAACGAACCGGACCTCCCTGGAATCGATGCTGTCGAGTACCTGACGAGCGCGGACGTGCTCGACGCCACCGACTTTCCCGAGTCGGGAATCGTGATGGGTTTCGGGTACATCGGGCTGGAGCTGGCACCGTACCTCACGGAGGTCGGTGGCGTCGACCTGACCGTGATCGAACACGACGACAGACCGCTCGACGAATTGCCACCCGCCTACGGCGAGACGGTCCTAGAGCTGTATCGCGACCAGTTCGACGTCGACGTCTGGACGAACACGGACGAACGACGCCTCGAACCGACCGACGATGGCGGTGTCAGGCTTCACGTCGATCGCGATGGCGAACCGTCGCAGCTCGAGGCCGAGGCGCTGTATCTCTTCACGGGCCGTCGTCCCGCATTCGATGGCCTCGGACTCGAGGAGACCACCCTCGATCCACCAATCGACGGCGACGGATCGCAGTGGATCGATGCGGGGTGGGTCGACACGACGCTCCAGACGCCCGACGACGAGGGGGTTTTCGTCGTTGGCGACGCGAACGGGCGCGAGTTACTCCTTCACGTGGCGAAAGAGGAAGGGTTCACCGCCGCCCGGAACATCCTCGCCCACCGGGCGGGTCGGGAACTCGAACGCTACACGAACGTCCCACACCACGTTACCTTCTCGGGGCTCGGCGTCTACCCGTTCGCCCGCATCGGCCACACGCCGGCGACCGTCGCCGAGAGCGACATGGACGCGATCGTTGTGACGCGAGCGGCGTCGGCCGACGGGGTGTTCAAAACGAAGACGCCCCCCGAGGGACGGGCGACCCTGGTGGTCAACGCTGCCGACGGGAGCGTCCTCGGCTACCAGGGACTGCACCTCCACGCGGACGTGATGGCCAAGACGATGCAACTCGCCGTAGAGATGAAACTCGACGTGCGGAACCTCCCGGATCGGGCCTACCACCCGACGACGCCCGAAATTCTGGACGGGTTG
>SLIS01000385.1 GCA_007135505.1 Halovivax sp. | reverse complement strand
CTCACAGTTAGACGACGTCGCCGAGGACGACCTGCTCGCGGACCTCAACATCATCCGAGGGAAGTCGAATTACAGCTGCATCCTGCCCGGCGAGGAAGGGACGCCGGTGAACCAGGCGCCCTGCGTTCGTGAGCGTGGTTACGACTGCGACGTCAAGCACCGCTGTCCGTACTTTTCGGACCGGGCGATCGCCTCTAACAGGGAGATCGCGGCGATGACGCTCGCGTACTTCATGCAGACGGCGGGTAGCGAGGTATTCCGGACGCGAGACGTCGTCGTGATCGACGAGGCCCACGGCCTGGCCGAGTGGGCCGAGATGTACGCGACGATCCACCTGGGCCCGCGGACGATCCCCTTCTGGGACGACCTGCGAGTGCCGGATCTGGATGCGGCCGAAGACGACCCGATCGAGCGAGCGGCCCGCTACGCGGAGAACCTTGCCGGGATCTGTACCCGCCGCAAGGACGACCTGCTCGCCCAGGAGCAACTCACGCCCGCCGAGGTCCGCGAGCGCGACCGCCTGCAAGAACGCATCGGCGAACTCGACTGGTTCGTCTCGGACTACCGCGACCCGCAGAGTCCGACGACGTGGCTGGTCGACCAGGCGACGTCGTCCGACGGGACGGTCGACAACACACCCGGTGAGGGCACGGCCGAGGATGCGAGCGAGGAACCGGCCGGCGGCCCGGTGACGATCAAGCCGATGAATCCGGAGCGCTACCTCGCGCACACGGTCTGGGATCGGGGGAACAAGTTCGCGCTCCTCTCGGCGACGATCCTCAACAAGGACGCGTTCTGTCGCCAGGTCGGCCTCGACCCGGCGGACGTCGCTCTCGTCGACGTCGGCCACACGTTCCCCGTCGAGAACCGGCCGCTCTTCGACGTGACCCAGGGGAAGATGACCTTCGAGCATCGCGAGGAGACGCTGCCGAAGATCGCCCGGACGATCGTCCGAATCATGGCCGCACATCCGGCGGAGAAGGGGATCGTCCACGCTCACTCCTACGACATCCAGGAGAAACTCGTCTCACTGCTCGCCGACTTCGGGGTCGACGGCCGCGTCCGCACTCACGACCGCGACGGGCGCGACGCCGCCCTGGAACGCTGGAAAGCCAGTGACGACCCCGACGTCTTCCTCTCGGTGAAGATGGAGGAGGCGCTCGACCTCAAGGGCGACCTCGCACGCTGGCAGGTACTGTGCAAGGCGCCGTTTCTCAATACCAGCGACTCGCGCGTGGCCCACCGACTCGCCGACGGGCAGTGGGCCTGGTACTACCGGGCCACCCTCCGGACGGTCATGCAGGCCTGCGGACGGGTAGTTCGCGCGCCGGACGACTACGGCGCGACCTACCTCGCCGACTCCAGCCTGCTCGACTGCTTCGAGCGCGCCCGGAGTGACATGCCCGACTGGTTCGCCGAACAGGTCGACCGGTTGTCGACGCCGGACCTGCCCCAGTTCGATCCAGCGGCGGCGTGCGGGGAATCGAACGCGTCGTCGTCGACGCCCGACTCGTCCGTGACCGACCGATCGTCCGCGACGGGAACGTCCCGGCGATCGAGCGGGTCGCGCGGGGGCCGGTCGAGCCCCCTGGCCGACGTCTGGGACACCGACGGCTAACGGGCGCCGCTCGTCGAATCCGACGAGGTCCTCGAGTAGTACCGAGACCCTCGAGTGGTACGACCGATCGGAGCCGACGCTGAACGGCCGAATCACCCGTCGCCCCGCCAGCCCGGCCACTACCAGTCGCTCGACAGAATCGAACCACGAGGAATCACTGCGGCTGTTCGGCCGCAACCGTCTCTCGACGTCGACCGAGCAGCCCGTCACTCACCGCCCGTCAGAAGACGGTCATCGCGCCCCAGGCGATCATCGACGACACCATCAGGAAGGCGAAGACGATGGCGATGAGCTGGTTCATGTTCATACGAATACCGTCACGTCGCACTCGCATTAATGTCACGACTGATTCCGGTGATCGCGTGGAGTCCGCGTTTGCCGATTCGATCGGTGGTGAGGAAACCGAACGGGCCGTCGAAATCGGGCCGAGTGACCGAGGGAGGCCGTATCGTCCTGGATCACTCACCCCACCAACCACTCACTCGACTTCCGCGTCGACGACGACGTGGACGACCCCGGCACTGTGGGTCTTGACGCGACGGCGCTCCCGGATCGTGCACATCCGACCGGCGTCCGCGACGCCGCGCTCCAGCCGACCGACCGGCCCGTCCCAGAGGTCGTCCTCGGCGACGGCTTCGTGGTAGTGGAGGATGCCACCCGGTTCGAGCGCGGTCAGTGCAGCCGGGAGGTACCGCTGGGCCGTCCTGCGGCGGCCGGTTTCGTCGGGCTCGCCCACCGCGCGGTCGGTCGGCTCCGCGTCGTCCGGCCCGGTCGTCCCGGAGACGCCGTAGTAGCCCATGACCACGCGGTCGACCGCGACGGTCTCCGCGAGCTCGCGACAGTCGGCGTTGTACGCCGCCACGCGATCGGTAACGTCGTTTCTGACCGCGTTTTCGAGCAGGTAGCGAAACGCCGTCGAGTTCACCTCGGTCGCGGTCACCCGTGCGCCCGCTCGGGCCATCGGTAGCGTGAAGTAGCCGATGCCGGCGAACATGTCGAAGACGTGTTCTGGCGTGCTTCCGTTCTGTTCTGGTGCGTTCCGACGCTGTTCTGAAGCGTTCTCGTTCCGTTCTGAAGCGTTCTCGTTCGTCCCAGTCGCGCTCGTGGATTCCTCGGTCCCCCGGGCCGATGCGGCGCCGTCGACGATAGACCCCATCCGCACCCGTTCGGCCTGGTTGCCGGGCGAGAACATGACTTTCGCCGGATCGAGCCCGTAACGGGTGCCGTGTTCGACGTGGACCGTCTCCGTGTCGCGCTCGCCGGCCAGGTGGCGCGTCCGCGGTTCCCGAAACTGGCCGGCTACGCCCTCGTCGGCGAGGACGGTCTCGGCCTCGCCGTGGAGGGAGAGCAGCGCCTCGGCGACGTCCGTCTCGTCCGGACAGTCGGGTGGAATCGTCACGAGGACGACGGAACCGACGACGGCCCACGAGCCGGGTGCGCGTTCGCGCTCGCGTTCGCTCCAGCCGCGCTCGGCGAGCAACCCGTCGAGGTCGCTCGTCCGGTAGTCGGGGTCGACCTGCCGGACGACGGCGTGGATGCGCGTCCGTCCGGG
>SLIS01000017.1 GCA_007135505.1 Halovivax sp. | reverse complement strand
CTCGTTGAGTCGTTGGGAGAGACAGCACGCGTATCGATCGAAGCAATTTTCCAAGCTGATACAGAGTATTCCCACTTAGAGCTCCGAGTATGGCACTTGTATACATCGTCGGTGTATTCTGTATCATCCTCGGCGTATCGATCCTTCTCAAACCCACCTCACATGGAATCAACTTCGCATCAACTGCGGAGTGGGAAACGGATCCAGCACAAGCCAAAAAGAAACAAAAGGAAGGCGGGGTGTTACTTGGAATCGCACTGATAGCCGGTGGGCTGATGCTGATCGTTTCCGGGTTGATCTGACGAACCATCGCTCCCTACAGCCATCGATAACCACGATCGGTACAGTTCCTACACGTACCGTTTGTCACGGTCTGTTGTGGGGTTTCGGTACGGCTTCGCGACGACCGCTCGATCGCCCACGTCGAGCTGCAGTCACACAGCGTGTGCGTACCGAGTCGTCGATGGCCCGATGGGGACCGAGGGACCGCCGGTTGCTTCGGTCACCGGGATCGCACCCCTCCCTCGAGAACCGCTGCCGTGCGACGACGAACGGTCGATTTGTGAGTCGCTACCCCGCCGAGCGAGTTCGCCCAGGTCGGTCGGGATCGGTCTACCACGATGAACACCCTACCAGCGGTACGTTCGTGGTGGCCTACCAATCGCTAACCGGGAAATACCGTTTCTGACAGACCGTCTACAGTCCTGATAACAATATCGCTCGATAGTGAGATCCAATCCGCTCATGGCAAATAACGAGCGTGTCGGTTCGGACATCGACCGACGGACACTCATGAAAGGTGCGGCTGCTGCCGGCGGTGCGATCGGCGTCGGCGGGGTAATCGTCGCCGCTACCGGCGCACAGGAGAACGACGATAACACGGTCACGGCCGAGTTCTGCGATCAGTTCTCACCGGGTCCACAGGTCCAACAGTGCCTCTCGTGTATCGAAGACGAGTGCGAACCGGAGGAGGTGTTTCCCCTCTTCCCGCTGTTCACCGGCCTCGAAGGCCAGTGTTTCACCCCCGAGGAGATTCCGGCGGGCGCCGACTACGTCGCGCTCAAAGCGGCGCAGAACTGTTACATCGCCCCCGTAGACGGGTACACGACGTTCTGTGTGCCGGACGGTGAGCCGGACATCAGCAACGCGACGTTCTACCGGTGTGGCGGCGAGCCGACGCCGAGAATCGTCGAGAAGACGGTCACCTGCGACGCGATCACCGTCACGACCGCAAACATCGAGGACGGCACGACCCTGAGCGCGACGGTCACGTACGAGGACGCTGAGGGCGAGCAATCCACGGAGACCCACGAGGCGACCGTCGAAGACGATCAGGCGACGTTCACCCTGCTCGGTAATCTGAATCCGGTTCACGTCCAGATCTTCCTGGGCGATCAACTCCTCGACGATCAGGAGCCCGAGGTCGACGGCGCTCCCTGTTTCGATCCCGATCCCACGGATCCGAAGGAGCCCAAGACCCCGAAAGAGGCCAGAAAGAAGATGGAGAAGTACAAGAAGAAACTGGAGAAGTGTGACGAAGACTGCGAAGAGTACGAACGGAAGTACGAGAAGTACAAGAAGATGTACGAGGAGATGAAGTGAAAACGGCTGAAAGTCGATCTGGGTGGGTGTGATCGGGCAGTAGCGCCGCGTCAGCCCGATCAGACCGAGACGCAGATATCGACGGCGGTGGCACTGACCGACTGTCGAACTCGAGAAGTGAGCGGCGGGACCCGCGGTAGGGGCGCGACTCGCAGTAGCGCCAGGGCCCGTGGTAACGGTAGCGCCCGCGGCCTCAGAATCCGCGCCGGTACTGGACGGGGACGTCGATGGCGTCCGTCCGGCCGAGTTCGACCGCAGCGTGGAGCGGGAAGTAGGGGTCGTTAAGGAATTTCCGGCCGATGACGGCGAGGTCAGCGCGGTCGTTGCGAATGATCGCGTCGGCCTGTTCGGCGGCCGTGATCCCGCCGACAGTGGCGACGGTGACGTCGGTGTCGCTCTCGTTTCGGATGCGTTCGGCGAATCGGAGCTGGTAGTTCGGGCCGACCCAGTCGACAGTCTGGTCCGGGTGGATACCGCCCGACGAGACGTCGATGAGATCGACACCGGCGTCGTAGAGGTCGTCTGAGAGTGTAATGGACTGCTCGATGTCCCAGGAGTCACGGTCGTCGAGCCAGTCCGTCGCGGAGATCCGGACGAAAACGAGCCGATTGTCGCCCATCTCGTCGCGAACGGCGTCGGTGATCTCACGGAGGATCCGGGTGCGATTTGCGAAGCTACCGCCGTACTCGTCGTCGCGGTGATTCGTCACCGGTGAGAGGAACTCGTGGAGGAGATAGCCGTGGGCGGCGTGGATTTCTGCGATCTCGAACCCGGCTTCGCGAGCGCGGCGGGCCCCAGCCCGAAACGAGTCGACGACGTCGGCGATCCCGTCCGCGTCGAGCCGGGTCGTCACGGGTGGATCGTCGTCGAACGGATACGGGACGTCGCTCGGCGCCACCGTTTCCCAGCCGCCGTCGTCGGGCTGGAGGGGGTCACTGCCCTCCCACGGCCGCGTCTTCGATGCCTTTCGACCGGCGTGGGCGAGCTGGATGCCCGGCGTCGCCCCGTGCGAGTCGATGAATTCGGCGATCGGAGCGAGTGCATCGCGATGGGCGTCACTCCAGATGCCGAGGTCTTCGGGCGTGATGCGACCGCGCTCCTCGACGGCGGTGGCTTCGGTCAACACGATGCCGGCGCCGCCGACAGCGCGAGAGCCGAGGTGGACGCGGTGCCAGTCGGTCGCGAGCCCGTCCCGTTCATCGACGGAATACTGACACATGGGGGACAGAGCGAACCGGTTTCGAATCGTCGTCTCCCGGATCTCGAGTGACGAAAACACGTCGGCAGTCATTACGTGGATGGAGGATCCAGGCGGCCATCGCAACCCGGGCAGCGGTGATATTCGCCGGTTTTGGGCCCTACGGAGGATCACCTAGGCGGGATAGCAGTTAGTGTGGACTGTGTGGGGCTAGCTGTAGTGAGAGGGGTAGTGTGCGCTGGCTGTATGGGTTTCTGTACGGAACAGTGTCGAGCGGTTCACCACTCGACGGGAACCGATACGCCCACTCGGGAATGGCAAACAGAAGAGACTTGTCCGTCCCTTCGACTCGTCCCAACGGAAATGAACGGG
>SLIS01000400.1 GCA_007135505.1 Halovivax sp. | reverse complement strand
GGAGCTCGACGAGGCGACCGTTCGACTTTCGACCGACGCGTCGCCCGATCTCGTCGAAGACGCGCTCACCGTTCCAATCCTTCCGGAACACGTCTGGGAACCCCTCGTGACTGACCTCGACGAAGCGACGGCGACGACCGAGGAGTGGCTCAGAGACGAACTTCTCTCGGACGACGTCCCCCGCGTCGGCAGCGGTCCGTACGTGTTCGACGACCGCGTCGAAACCGATCGGTTGACGCTGACCAGATTCGACGATCACGTTACCCGCCACGAGTCGAACGCTCTCCCCGAAGCCTCGGCCGAGGAGCTGCGCGTTTCCACGGCACCGAACGTCGGCGGAGCCATCGAGCAGGTCGACAACGGTAGCGGATCGGTGACGATTTCGCCGATCGAACCACACGCCGTTTCCACGGCGCAGTCGGCGGAGACGGCGACGCTGCTGGAATCCACGTCGCAGACGTTCTACCACGTCGGGTTCAATCTCAGACGGTCTCCGTTCACCAACCCGCACTTCAGGCGTGCCGTCGCCTCGCTGCTCGATCGGGAGTGGCTCGTCTCGGAGGTGTTCGACGGATTCGCGGAGCCGATCGCCGTCCCACAGTCGACGACCGCCGACCCGAGCGTCGGGTCGTGGTCGGGAACCGACCCGGAGGCGCCGTTCGCCGGGACGGACGGCGAACTCGACGAGTCGATCGCTCGCGAACGGTTCGAAAACGCCGGATTCAGGTACGACGAGGAGGGACGGTTAGTGGTGAATCAGTGATGCTCGTCGACATCCTGTCGCGGATGGCGGTGATCGTCGCCGTGATGCTCCTGATCGCCGTGCCGACGATTATCGGCGTCGATCGGTTCACGGCGGCGTTCGGCGAGTGGCGGGCGAAAGTTCGGGCCGCGTTTCCGATCGCGCTCGTCCTGGTTCCGGTCTTGCTCGTAAACAGCGTCACTCGCCAGCGACTGGTCACCATCTCTCAGGAGTACGGCCTGCGTATGGGCGGCTTCTTTTACAGTGTCGAAGGCGGATTCATCCTCCTCTTCCAGTCGGTCGCATCCACGCCGCTGACGCAGTACTTCTCGTTCATCTACATCTACGCGTACGCTTTCCTCCTCATCTTTCCGGTGATCGCGTACTTCACGCTGCGCGACACCGAGACACTTCGCCGGCTCCTGACGGCGTACACCCTCAATTATACCCTCGGTGCGATTCTGTACGTTCTCGTCCACGCGTTCGGCCCGCGCCAGTACTTCGGCGTCATGGAAATCGAGACGATGTTATACGACTTCCAGCCGGCCTATCAGTACCTGACCCGCGAGGTCAACGACTATACGAACGTCTTTCCGTCTCTGCACACTTCGCTCTCCGCGACGGTGCTGCTGTTTGCGATCAGAACGCGTGCGCAGTTTCCACTCTGGTTCCCGGTCGCAGCAATCATCGCCGTGAGCGTCTGGATCTCGACGATGTACCTCGGTATCCACTGGGCGATCGACGTCGTCGCCGGAATCGCGCTCGCGATCGCGTGTGTCGCCCTCGCCGATCGTCTGGTCGATCGATGGGACATCGCCCGGTTAGTCGATCCGCTCGCCGATCGATTCGGGGCCATGTACGACGGTCTCGCGCGAGCCGTGGCTCGCTACCGAAACTGAGGTTCGAGCCGAACTCCGGTGGAACGGTCCGCGTTCCCGGCGGATAACGGGGAACGGTCCGTGTCGGCCGGCGAGACAAACCGCGCTTCGGCGACCACACAGCGACGCCATCTACCCGCTCCAGTAGGCGACGACTGAATCGGTGGCGGCGGTGCCGGACGACGGACTCGGTGACGCAATACTGTTATATGCTCCGTGCGGAATACTAGCCACCTCGAATCGTAATGACGCCGGATCGGACGTCCCTCCAGTCGACTCGCCGCCGCCTGCTCGCAGCGGGAGCGGCCGGATCCCTGACCGCGCTGAGCGGGTGCGTCCGCGAAGTTCGAAACATCATTCGTCGGTCCCCGGATCAAAATCTCTCGCTGTCGATCGCGACGGTTCCCGAGGACGCCGATCCGCAGGCGACACAGCTCGCAATGGAACTCCAGGATTCGCTCGAAATCGCCGGTATCGAGACCACCCTGTCCTTTCTGCCCCGGGTGGAGTTCTACCGTCAGATCCTGATCAATCACGAGTTCGATCTCTTCGTGGGGCGCCACCCCGGCGGTACCGATCCCGATTTCCTCTACGAGGCGCTTCACTCCCGCTTCGCCGACGAGTGGGGCTGGCAGAACCCCTTCGGATTTACGAGCATCGCGTTCGACGATCGGCTGGACGACCAGCGCGAGCGCAACGGCAGCGACCGGGTGGGCGCGGTGAGCGACGTCCTGCTCGCGATCGGGGACGAGCAGCCGTTCTCTCCGCTGTGCCGTCCGATCGAACGACGGCTCGTCGACACCGACCGATTCGCCGGCTGGGACGAGCACCACCTGTGTGAACGACTGGCGTACGCGTCGCTCGAACCGGACGACGACAACGCGTCCCTGCACGGGATCATCACCGACGCCAGACCGACGGAAAATCTCAATCCACTCTCCGTCGAGTATCGCGATCGGCAGACGTTCATCGACCTGTTGTACGACTCGCTCGCCACCCGAGATGGTGACGAGCTCGTGCCGTGGCTCGCCGAGGAGTGGGAGTGGGACGGACGGACCGCGACGGTGGAGCTACGGGCGACGAGCTGGCACGACGGCGAGCCGCTGACGGCCGAGGACGTGGCGTTCACGTACCGATTTTTGGAGGACACGTCGCTCGGCGAGAACGACGTTCCGTCGCCGGCACCGATCTATCGCGGCCGTGCGTCCGCGATCGATCGAATCCAGGTGACTGGCAGTACCCGGATCGAACTCACGGCAGCCGGCGGGACCGAGGCTGCCGAGAACGCCTTTACGATTCCAATTCTCCCGGAACACGTCTGGCGCGAGCGAACGGACGAAGCGTCCGTGGCCGGGATCGACTCGGCGGAGGGGACGACGACGGCCGTCGTTACCGACAACGTCGAACCGGTCGGCAGTGGACTCTACGAGTTCGAAGCCCGCTCAGAACGGTCGTCGCTGGAGTTGGGATTGTTCGATGATCACTTCGCGAATACGGCGTTCGATCTCCCGACCCCGTCGGTCGAGTCGCTTCGATTCGACGTCGCCCCCAGCAGCGGCGCCGCAATCGAGGCGGTCGAAACGGGCGAAACGGACGTCACCGTCTCGCCGCTCGATCCGCGAACGGTCGGCGAAGACGAACTTCCCGACCACGTAGGGCTGCTCGAAACGGATACCACGTACATCTACTGTATCGGGTACAACACGCGAACGTCGCCACTGGGCAATCCGTACTTCCGCCAGACCGTCGCGTCGTTGGTCGATAAGGCTCACCTCGTCGAGACGGTCTTCGACGGTAGCGCCGAGCCGATCGCGTCACCGATCGGAGAACCGTGGCTCCCCGAATCCCTCGAGTGGCGGGACACCGACCCCCTCACACCGTTTCTCGGCAGCGACGGGGAGCTCAACGAGCCGGCCGTCCGCCGGGCATTCGAGGACCTCGGCTATCGATACGACGAGGACGGCGCCCTCCTGGTTCGAAACTGACTGGGCCGACCGACTGACCGGAACATCTACGGATTGGATAACCGATATCGGACGGATCGTCGCCACGCGGCCGGCCGGCGCTCGATGGAGAGTCGTCACTGGGTCGGGACCCACCCGGCCGAGGATCGACTCGCTTGTGCTTCGCGCTCGCCCGCTGCTACCCGTGGTCAGCCGACAGCGGCGCTTCGGCCACATGTCGTGCAATTTGACCGAACACTGATTACCGTTCCAGCCGAATTTGTACCTAGTACGCCACAGGGTATCGGTCCGGGTGACCGCCGAGACGGAGCCGGGCTTCCTGGCGGCGCGGCCGCATCGCGTGTAACCGCCCACGCACGCGGCCGTCGGGATGCTGGGACGCGTCGCTATCCGTTTCACGGCGGCCACGTCGGTCCTCGACTCGGGACCCAGACGACGCCAAGACCCGGACGACGCCACCGTATCCGCTCACGTCGCCAATGCCATCACCCCTCATCTCGCGCGGACGATGCAGTTTCAGCCACACCACACGGACGGCACGGAACGGACCTGGCGCTCGAGTGGGCCGGACCGGATCTAACCCACCGTCCCCGATAACGTGGGACGAATCGCGATTCGCCGCCGGTTTCCCGACCACCGCCACCCCGTAATGCTCGTTTCAATACTCGTCCAGCTCGCGCTCGTCGTCGGCCTGATGCTCGGCGTCGCGACCGTCGCCTTCGTCCGGCGACACCAGCTGGATCGCACGCGAGAGGAGTTGCCGGTCCGGCTGCGAGCCAGCGCACCGATCGCGTTCGTCCTGGTGATCGTCCTGCTGGTAAACAGCGTTATCAGGCAGTACATCCCGGACATCTCGTGGGTCATCGGCTGGGAGATCACGTGGACGTTCTATCGAATCGAAGGCGACTTCATCGCGTGGATTCAAACCTTCCAGCATCCGGTGTTGACCGCGTTCTTCTCGTTCATCTACGTCTACGGCTACGCGTTCTTGCTCGTCTTTCCCGTCGTGGCGTACCTCGTTCTCTCCGAGACCCGACCGTTACGACTGCTGCTTGCGGCCTACACCCTCAACTACACGATCGGACCGCTGCTGTACGTCTTCTTCATCGTCTACGGGCCGCGAAACTTCGCCGCAGAGGGGTTGCTGTACGACGTCTATCCCCGCTATCAGCACCTCACCGGGGAGATCAATCGAAACACGAACGTCTTCCCGTCCCTGCACACCTCGCTCGCCGTGACGGTGGCCGTGCTGGCATACTGGACCCGCGATCGCTATCGCGGCTGGTACTACCTGTCCGTCTTCCTCGCGGTCTGCGTCGCCGTCTCGACGATGTACCTCGGAATCCACTGGGCGATCGACGTGATCGGCGGGCTCGGACTCGCCTGGCTGAGCGTGTACCTGGCGAACGTCCTCGTCGACCGGTGGTCGGTCTCCGCGGCGTTTCGCTCCCTCTACCGTCGGTACGTCGAACCCGCCTCTCACTGAGGGTGTAAAACCGGGGTCGTCCCCTTCGTGAAAATCCGCGCGTCGACTCAGTCGTCCTCGAGGGCGTCGGCGATTCGCTGGAGCTGGCGGGTCGCGTCGCGGACTTCGTCGCGAAGCTGGCGAACTTCTCGCGCGAGTTCCTCGTTTCCAGCTTCGCTGGCGCCGCCGGGGCCACCGCCCATCATACCGCCCATCATCTGTGCGAACGGGTTGCCGCCACCCATGCCGCCGCCCATTCCGGGGCCGCCTCCGCCGCCGAACGGGCTCTCGCCTTCCTCGCCCTCCTCGGCTCGCTGCTCGCGAATCTCCTCGACGCGCTCCCTGAACGACTTCTCCTCCCCGTCGTCTGCATCGGGTGCGCTCCCCTCGTCGTCGGTTGGATCGTCTGGCATGGACTCGACTTCGCCCGCGGTTCGGAAAAGGATTGTTATGGCGTACTTTCGATGCCGGAACGAGCCGTCTGGGGCGCAGTCTAGGGGACATCCCTCGCTCGCGTGACGGACGGTTACTCGCTCGATCCGAACGATCCCAGCGAGGACTGGCGGTTTAGCTCGGCGCGACCCGGCTCTACCTCGTGACCGACCAGTTCGCGCATGTCGACGGCGTAGTTCGTCCCGCCCTGTTCGAGGACGAGGACGCGTCCCTTGATACCGACGACCGTTCCGGTGGCGATCGTCTCTCGAACCGGACGGGCGGGGAGTTCGAAGCCGTAGTCGAACGCGAAGCGCTCGACGACGCCGAACGACTCCAGCAGCGATTCCCAGGCCGGCTCGTCGACCGATGCGGCGAGTCCGTCAATCTTCCGGCGGACGCTCACCCGATCGTCGAGGTCCCTCGCGATCTCCGCTTCCAGTTCGCGCGCGATTCGCCCGTTGGAGACCGTGTGTACGTGGGCTGCCCGATCGGCTCCCTGCTCGCGAAGCCGCGTTTCGAGGCGTTCGAGGCGGGTCACGCCTACCTTGAACGTGTCCGGAGCGAACGCGGCGAGGTAGACGGCGTGCTCGTCGAAGCAATCCATCTCGTCCTTGAGGCAGGTCCCAGTACAGCGCGCACAAACCCAGGTCGTCGAGTGAGCTGCACAGTAGGGTGCCCGGGATCGGTCACAGGGGTGGTGGGTGCCGGTCGCGTGGTCGATCGTGCCCGCACAGCGGCGCGAGCCGAGCGTGTAAGCGAACTCGTCGCCACGCTCGATCGGTCGGTGCACGATCGACTCCCCGTCGCTCTCGATGAGGGCCGGTCCGCGAGCCGTCGGTTCGTATCCCACGAACTGCACAGGCGGGCTTCGACCGGCGACGCTAAATGTGTGGCGCTGTCGCCGGCCACGCCGCCGTCGTCGCCTCGCGGATGGTATTTCCACAGCTGGCGGGGAAAGAATTAGGGCGTCCCCGATCGAATCACCGGCTATGTCACTTACGGGCGCTCTGGACGCCGAGACTGACGACGACGCGGTGACGTTCAGGTTCGTCGTCCGGAACGACGGCGACGAGCCGATCACGGCCCAGTTCTCGAACAGCTGTCGAGCGGACGTTGCCGTCCTCGAGGACGGTGAGGAACGCTGGCGCTACACCGACGGGCGCATGTTTTCGCAGGTCATCGGCGAGGAGACGTTCGCCCCCGGCGAATCTCACGAATTCGCGGTCCAGTGGCCCGACCCGGAACCCGGCTCGTACACGGCGGTCGGCGAGTTGACGGCCCGGGACCGGACGTGCACGGCTCGAACGACGGTATCCGTCTGAGTACACGGTCTCCACGTCGAGCGGTCGCGATCGTCGACCGGGCGAGTACGAGCGCACTGTGAGCGGTCGGTCGGAACCGAGGCGGCCGACCGAAATCCAGCGAGCACTCGAATCGAAACGGAGCGCTCGACCGGAATCCAGCGTCGGTTGCAGTTGTCACCGCAAGCGCGCCATTCGACTTTCGGTCGGGTATCTGCAAAGTATTATGACGGATCGATCGAATCCCAAGGCGCATGCAATTTATCGACCGGCTCAAGACGGGACTGGTCCTGACGAAGGACGCGCTCCTCGTGTTGGGCCACAATCCGCGACTGGTGTTCTTCCCGGTCGCGAGTGCGGTAACCGGCCTCGCCTTCCTCGCGACCTTTCTCGGCGTGACGTTCGGGCTGCTGGCGATCGATCCGCAGGGGGCCGCGCTCGTCGGACTGGGTGGCGCCTACCTCGCGTTGACGTACGTCTCGTCGTTCTTCGCGGCGGCGCTGGTCCACCAGACCCGCGAGGCCCTCGCGGGGAACGAACCGTCGTTGCGGGACGGTATCGCCGCCGCCTGGACGGTCAAAGGGACGTTGTTCGTCTGGGCGCTCGTCAGTGCGACGATCGGGCTCGTCATCAACGCCGTCGAGAACGCCGACTCCCGGGCGGCTCGGTTCTTCGGAACGATCTTCGGCGTCGCCTGGACGCTCCTCACGTTCTTCGTCATTCCCGTGATCGTCTTCGAGAAGCCGTCCGTCAGGGGGATGTTCGCGGAGAGTGCGGGCACGTTCAAGCAGCTGTGGGGTGAGACGCCGATCAGCCTCGTCGCGGTCCAGCTCGTCTCGGCGCTGGTGGCGATCCCGTTCGTCATCCTCGGATACGGACTCTTCGGAATCGCACCGATCTTCGCCATCGGAACCGCCCTCAGCGGCGTTTTACTCTCGTTCCTCGTCGGGCAGACGCTCCAGGGCGTCATCAAGACGACGTTGTACCTCTACGCGACCGAGGGCGTTCGAGCAGCTGAGTTCGACGACGTCGATCTCGACGGGCTCACGGATGAAACTCACTCTCGATCGGACCCGGTCAGCCCGCCTACGTCCGGTGGATTCCACTAGACCCCCACGATTCCGAACGCGTACCCCTCTTCGTGGCTCGGTGGAGAGTCCTTGCAGGTTGACTGTTTCCACGATTGATTAGTAATATCCAATTTTGAGAGACATTCGTCTATAAAATATCCGTTACTCCCTGTAAACGATCGCTAGACCGGCAAAATCGAATCGTAGTGAGTCGATTCTTTATCCCATCGTGGTCGGAACGACCGGCCGGTCGGCCACCGGGCCCCTCGGCCCGGCTGACCGAGACGCGACGGGGGTGGAGTATCCATGATAGGGACAAACCGGTCGGTCTCAGCGGGGACCGACGACGAAACGCATCGAGATGGGAGAAACGCGGGATCCTCGACGACGTTCGGCGACCGACGGCGGATCGCCCGTCTCGCGATCGTCGTACTGATGGTCGCGGTCGTCCTGCTCAGCGGCACCGTCGCCGGCGGGATCGCCGTCGACGACGCTAGCGACGAACTCGACGACCCCGCTGACGCCGACGAAACTGCCGACGACGCCGACGCAACTGCCGACGACGTCGACGGAACCGGCGAAGGCGACGGCGAGACCGACGACGAGGCGACCGAATCCGAGGACGAGACGGACGCGTCGGTCGAGACCGACGCGGAGAAGTCACAACCCGACGACCAACAGACGGACGAACCCGCTGACGCGTATTCCAGCCCGGAGTCAGACGGTGATGCGGAGTCGAGCCAGGAGCAGGACGAGGAGGACGGCTCGGGTGACGAGGAATCCGATGGCACTATCGACGAGACGGTCGACGACGTGACCGACTCGGAGCAGTCGGATTCGGGTGCGGTGGACGACGAGGCCGACGACTCGTCCGTCGCGGACCCGTCTAGCGATGACGAGATCGATTCGTATTCGTCAGCAACCGACGATTCGAGCGCGCCGGAGTCGAACGACTCGACAGACGCTGCGGACACTGTCGAAGAGAACGTAGACGAAGACGACGCGGACTGGGACGACGCGGACATGGACGACGCAGGCGAAGACGATGACGCGAACACGCAGCTACCGGACGCGGAGGCACTCGAGAACGCGACCGACGTCGTTGACGACGAAGTAGCGACTGAAACGGACGACGAGAACCTGACGGAGTCGACCGATGCGGTCGACGGAGCGTCAGACTCGGCAAATACGACTGCTGATGGAGAAGAGATAGAAAATACGACTGACGCGGTAGACGAGGACCTCTCCAACACGACGGATGCGGTGAACGAGACGGTCGAGAATTCGACGGACACCGCTGACGAGGTGACGAACGACACGACAGATACGGTCGAACAGGGCGCGACGAACGCGACTGACACGGTGAACGGAACGGTCGAGAACACGACGGACACCGTGGACGAGGTGACTGATACGACGAACACACTGGATGCCAGTGGCGTGAACGCGTCCGACACGCTAGACGAGGACGTCGAAAACGCAACGGATGCAGTTGACGACGTGATGGCCACCACGACCGATACGATAGACGAGACGGTGACCATCACCACTGGAACGGTAGACGACACGGTGGCGATCACGAGCGAGACGGTGGATGGGACCGTGACGACCACCACCGGAACGCTGGACGATGGCGATTCGCAGGTACCCTCCTGGAACGAGGACGAAGCGGGATACATCGACCCCACTGCCGTGGATCGATCCGGTGAGGTAGCCACCGACGAACGGTCGGCTCTCGATTCCACCGTCGAACTTCCGGAGACCGACCCCACGCGCACGGTGGCAACCACTGAGACCGTCGATGGGGAGTACGGAGAGACCATCGACGACACGGCAACGGGCGTCGTCTACTCGTCCATCATGGACAGTGCGGACGGACCTGTGTCGACGACTACCGTTCGGGATGGTGGTGTGTCGACACCGTACGTCACCGAGCGACCGACGACTGTGTCGGTCGCTTCGCCGCCGGACCACGAGGCCGCAGCGGTGGTCCGGTCACCGACGGAGGCGACGGTCGGACCGAGTGACGTGGATGGTGAGCCGAATTCGCCCGACAGGGAGGCGGATGACGGGCCGGCCGGTGAGGTTCACAGTCCGATCGACCGACTTCTCGGATCGCTACCGGTCGATTCGACGATGGCCGGCGCCGGGATCGCCGTGGTCGGTGTCGGCGTGGTCGCCCGGTACTTCTCTCGGGCTGGCACCCTCCAGACGGTGCTTTCCCCCTCGATGGCCCGGATACAGGCCCGGCGCCTGCGGACCTTGCTCGCGGAGTGGACCAGTCGGGTGCCGTTTCTCTTCCCCGTCTGGTACAGCCAGTACGACGACACGGATCCACTCGAGAACGAACGTCGTCGTCGACTGTACGACGCCGTCGAGCGCGAGCCGGGGGTTCACGTGTCCAGACTCGCGTCGATGACCGGCATCGCTCGGTCATCGGTCAGGTATCACGTTCGCATCCTCGAGGCCGAAAACCTCCTCGCGCCGACGAAGATCCGCGGCAAACGTCGACTGTACCCGGCCGGTACCGAGAGCACGGCCGTTGCGGCGGCGCTCGCCGACGACGCGAGTGCGGCCGTGTTGCTGACACTCGTCGAACGCGGGCCGGCGACCGTCTCCGACCTCGCGACGCACCTGGATCGGACGCCGGGGACGATCACGCATCACCTCCAGCAGCTCGCGGAGGACGGTGTGGTGTCGCGTGAGCGGGACGGACGCTCCGTCCAGAACCGGCTGACGGGGAGCGCCAGACGACAACTCGGCGAACTAAGCGACTCGATGGCGGTCGGCCCGGCCGAGGAAGCGTCCGACTGACTCGCGTTGCCCGGTCACTCGATTTTTGTTGACTGGTCCGAGCCGCTCGTTTTGATGGACTGGTCAGAACCTCTTTTCAGGGGCAGTCCCTGCACTGCTACGAGGTCAACCATGATGCAATTCTCGGACGACACGACGGACGTATTCGAACCGGCGCTCGAACGACGACCAGTGCCGATCGACGATGCGTGGATCGAGACGCTCTGTCTCGTCCTCGCTCGGACTCGTCGTCGCGAAGCATTGAGGGGCGTGTTCGACGCGGACGACGCCCTGTCGGTCGAAACCCTGGCCGACCGAATCGACGAACACGGTGTCGTCGACTCCTCGACCACGGAAGTCTCCGTGTTGCTCCATCACGCCGACCTGCCGATGCTCGCGGACGCCGGTCTCGTCAGGCACGACCGGGAGGCGGGCACGGTGGAGGCGACCACAAGTGCGTCGGCGATCGTCACGGCCCTCTCGAAACTGGCTGCGAATCTCTCCTGACGGACGGTTCGGGGCGACCTTTTCCATCGAGGTCGGACATGAGGCGTTTCGACGAGTCGGGACCTCTCACGGTCAGTGACAGTCACCCCGTGGCTCAGTGAGAAAGCATATATTCGTGCTCTCCTGCCATCCGGTAGGATGTGTACGCACACGGTTGGTGACGTCCTCGAACGGGTGCAGGAACGGCGACGTGCCAAGCGCTGTCCGGACTGCTCGGGCGTGGTGGCGATTCAGGGATTCGACGGCGAGTACAGTTGGAAGTGCGTCGACTGTTCGGCGGTCGGCTTCGGGTACGAGACCCGTTCGGCCGCCCTCGAGGACGTTGGGCGGAACCGCCACCGGCACTGACGACCCGTCGGGACCGGGTGGAAACACCTAACCGTAATCGCTCACCAGCAGTACCCAATGCATCAGTTCGCAGCGATCGTCGCCGCCCACCTGACCGGGTCGACGCGCCGAATCGCCGGTCTCGTCGTCGGGCTCTCCGTTCTCGTCCTCGCGATCGGCCACCTGTTTGCCCTCGAGCGCGTCTCCGGTATGTGGTACGGGGTTCCGACGTGGCTCTGGTTCCAGTTGCTCGTCGTCGCGCTCATGCTCGCCATGGCCTGGATCGCAGTGGGCCTGTGGCGGACCGACACCCGAGGTGAGCGGCCACGATGATCCTCTCGCTCGCCCAGATGACGTTCCTGACGTACCTCATTTTCGTCCTGCTGGTCGGGATCTACGCAGGCCGGTTTACGAAAAAGACGCCGGCCGACTTCTACCTCGCCGGCCGGACGATCGGCCCGATCGCGCTGGCGCTGACCCTCGTCGCGACGGTTCTGAGCGCCTTCACGGTCTTCGGGATCGGCGAGGACGTGATCGGTTCCGGGCTCGGAACCTTCTCGTTTCTCGCCATCGCGGCCGTCTGCTACACGCTGGTGTTCGCGACCGTCGGCGTCACCCTCCACCGGATCGGCCGGGAGATGGACGTCCTGACGCCCTCCGAGTACGTCCGCGAGCGCTACGACAGCCCGCTGCTCGGGGTCGTCTACCTCGGGGTC
>SLIS01000279.1 GCA_007135505.1 Halovivax sp. | reverse complement strand
GCGGCGACGGCCGCCACCTTCGGGATGAGGCCGAGCACGACGAGGAAAATGCCACAGATCGCCACGATGAACTTGCTGGCGACGCCCGTGAAGCCGATGAGTCCGACGTTCTGGGAGAATGAGGTGTTGGGGAAGGCGTTGAAGAAACCAGCGAACATGCTCATGAACCCGTCAGCGAGGAGGCCGCCGCGCATCTCCTCGGACGTCGCGCGTCGACCGACGGTGCCGGCCGTCCCCTCGATGTCGCCGATCGTCTCGATCGAGGTGATGACGTAGGCGAACGCGGCGATCAGGATCGCGCTCGGATGGAACTCGACGCCGAACTGGAGCGGCATCGGCACCTCGACCCACGAGGCGTCGGCGACGCCGCCGAGGTCGAGGAGTCCCATCGGATAGGCGACGAGGTAGCCGACGACCACCGCGATGAGGACGCTCGCGATCGAGACGAAGCCGTCGAACAACTGGTTGAGGCCGACCGCCAGCAGGAAGACGAGTCCCGCGAGCCCGAGGTTTGAGAGCGCGCCGTAGTCCGGGGCACCGGGACCGCCGGCGGAGTAGTCGATCGCGACCGGAATCAGTGTCAACCCGACCAGCATGACGACGGTGCCCGTCACCAGCGGCGGGAACAGTCGCCTGAGGTCGTCGTAGAAGTACCCGATCACGACCTCGACCGGGGCGGCGACGATGATCGCGCCGAAGATTGCGGCGACGCCGAAGGCGGTCCCGATGTCGATCAACGGGGCGACGAAGATCGCGCTCGTCCCCATCACGATCGGCAATCGAGCACCCACCGGGCCGACGGAGTACACCTGCACGATCGTCGCGATCCCGGCGACCAGCAACGCCATCTGGACGACGAACGCCGTCTCGGCGCCGTCGAGACCGATTGCACCTGCGATGACGAGCGGCAACGCGACCGTCGACAGGAACATCGCGAGCAGGTGTTGAATTCCGAGCGGAATCGCCGCCGAGAGCGCCGGTTTGTCGTCGATACCGTACGTGACGAGGCCCTCGTCCGTTTCCGTCTCCGGGCCGTGGATCTGGGTATCAGAACTCATGTCACTGACTGGCACTCACAGGTCATTAATATAATTTACGCAGAATGTTGGGTTATTCGGATTGTGTGTCGGGTGTGGCAGTGTTCCGTAACAGACTTTATCAGCAGATCGGCAATTTACCAAACGATGAAACCGTTGGTCGCGCCGGGGGCCGTGCGATCGCTGCCCTGGTTTACTGTCGGTGCGATCGGCACCGGGCTGTTCGGCCTCGGCCTCGCGGTCGGCGGCTACGGCGCCTACGTCTCCGTGCTCATCGGCCGGGGAATCTCGCCCGGTGCGGCGGGATTCGGCATGTCGCTGTTCTTGCTCGGCCAGCTCGTGGCCGTAATCCCCGCTGATCGGCTCACCCGCCGGCTGAGCGTCGAGCGCGTCGCGACGGGCGGCTTCCTCCTCGCCGGCGTCGGCATTGTGCTCGGGAGTTCGCCGACGCTCGAAGCGACCTACGCCTCGCGGCTCCTGTTGGGACTCGGGCAGGGCGCCGCCTTCGTCGCCGGGATGAAGTACGTCGGACTGCGGACCGACGGCGCGGACACCGCCACGGCACAGGGGATCCTCGGCGCACTGTTCACCCTCGGACTGGCGCTCGGACTCGCCATCGGCTCGCCAGCAGTCGACGCGTTCGGGACGGCCCCACCCGCGTTCGCGGCGGCCGCGATCGCCATCGTCGGCGCCGCGGTGACGAGTCGGCTCCCGATCGCGACCGATCCCACTCGCACGACGCTTCGCAGCTATCTCGATCCGTTCGCCGATGCGGCCGGCCTCGCGCTGGGGCTCGCGAACATGGCGACCTTCGGCTTTCTGATCGTGGCCTCGACCTGGTACGTCGAGGTGCTCGCCGGGACGGGCCTGCCCGGAACGGCCGTCCTCGTCGGCTTCGCACTGGCGACCGTCGCCGGGCGGGGTCTCGGCGGCTGGCTGTCGCGAGCCGTCGGCGAACGGTCGACCGTATCGCTCTCACTTGTCGGGCTGGCCGCAGTGCTGTTCGGACTCGCGGGCGCCATCGGAACGGACTCAGCGGCGGGGATCGCGCTCGGGCTCGTACTCACGGGCTTCGGCTTCGGTATCCCGTTCGGGCCGCTGTTCAGCCTGGCGTTTTCGGAACTCGCCGACGACGCCGGGGTCACGCTTTCGGGCATGCTCGTCGTCGGCAACGCCGGAGCCCTGGCCTATCCCTGGCTCGTCGGCTGGTTGTTCGCCGCGACCACGGGATACGCGGCCGGCGTCGCCACGATGGCGCTGTCGGTCGGGCTGATCTGGTTCTTTTGGGCGCGATCGGTCGGCATCTGACCGGCGACCAGTGCCCGGCTCACCGGGGCTGAACGGGCAGTTCCACGTGCGTCGGGTGGTCGGCGTCGTGGTGGACCGTGTTCGTCGCCACTCGGTACTCGTCGTCGCCGTACAGCGGCCCGCCGGTGTTGTGGTTGACGTCGAACCGGGGCCAGTTCGACGAGGAGACGTCGAGGCGGATACGGTGGCCCGCTTTGAATCGATTTGCCGTGTCGTAGGGTTCCATGTAGAACTCGTAGACTGCACCGGGTTCGAGGAGGTCCGGTTCGTCGCGGTAGCCCCGGTAGCGCCCCCGGCAGATCGAGTCCGAGAGGTTCAGCGCGTAGCCGTCCGGGTAGTCCTCGCTCGCCGGGTACTCGTCGATCAGCTTCGCCGTGAAGTCCGTGTCCGGTCCGTCGGTCGACCCGTAGACGGTCACGCGGATCGGACCGGCGATCTCCACCGGCTCGTCGAGCGGCGGCGTGCGGAAGGTGAGGACGTCGTCTCGCTCTGAGAGAGGTCCGTACGGCGCCGACGCGCCGAAGGTGTCCGCGTCGGTTCGCTGATCGTAGCCGCCGCGGCCGGCGAAGTCGATGATGTTTCGATCGCCCAGCGGGTACGCCCCCACCGACTCCTCGCGGGGCTCGTAGGTGAGGTACGAGGACGTTTTGCCGCCGATGGTTGGCAGCGGGTCCGTCGGATCGAACTCGTACGTGGTCGCGGCGTCGTCCGCGGTCGGCGAGTCCGTCGAGAGTGTTCCGTCGCCGTGGGCGTAGAACGTCGTCATCTCGGTCCCCTCGGGCGGCCAGTCCCTGGCGCTTCGCCACTCGCCGCCGTGGAAGAGGTGTCCCTCGCCCGCCGGGTGGTCCGGCCCGGTCCGATGACCGTCG
>SLIS01000332.1 GCA_007135505.1 Halovivax sp. | reverse complement strand
TCGTCATCGCGCTGGCGGTGAGCGAGGCGGAACTGATCGACCGACTGACCGGCCGTCGCGTCTGTACCGAGTGCGGGGCGAACTTTCACGTCGACTTCGATCCGCCGACCGAGTCCGGTGTCTGCGACGAGTGCGGCGGCGAGTTAATCCAGCGCGACGACGACACCGAAGAAACGGTCAAAGAACGCCTCCGCGTCTACCGTGAAAACACCGAACCGGTAATCGAGTATTACGGGGATCGGGACCGACTGGAACGCATCGACGGTGAGCGAACGCCGGACGAGGTGTGGACCGACATCGCGGAAACGATCGAAGCCGCGACGTAACGTCGTCATCGAACGTACTGTCGTCCGGTATCACATCGGATTGGTATCGATCGAGAGGTAGGATCCACGGCTGCGGTCGAACTGTCCGTATCGGCAGCCACGCATCACGTCGCTTCGATCTCGAACGACAGCGTCCGAACGTCGAACGCCTCGTGGTTCCCGCGTGGATTCGTCTCGAGGTCCAGATTGACCTCGAAGTCGACCGCTTCTTCCTCGTCGATGGCGTCTCGCAGGAATTCTTCCATCACCCCTTCGATCTCGGACGCGTCGGTGACTGTCTTGCTTTCACCGCCGGTGATCTCGGCGACGTCCGTCATCAGTGCTGAATCGGCTTCCTCCGAGAACGCGATGGTCCAGACAGTCACGTCGGTTTCGGCTGCCCGGTACGCCTGGTCGTACGTTCGGGCATCTGCTCCCCAGGCGGTGTTTTCCCCGTCTGTCATCAGGAGCATGTGTTTCTCGCGGTCCGGTTCCCCGAACGCGTCGTGTTGATCGAGCGCTCGCTCCATCCCTGTACTGATGTCGGTACTCCCTCGCTCGTTCGCCTCGACGGCGTCGGTGACCGCCGACAGGTCGTCGCTGATTTCGTGGAGCGTCCGCGCCCGCGTGTCGAAGTCGTAGACCCCGGCACGATGATGCTCGTCGTCGAGCATGCCGATCGCGTTGCGGGTCGCCGGCTCGATGAGGTCGTCGGGATCGTTCCAGGCCATCGATCCGGTCGCGTCGAGGACGAACGTCACGTCGAGATCCTTCGGCACGGTCTCGGACCACTCCTGATCGAGATCGGCGTCCTTCATCGGGAGGGCAGATCTGAGGGACGTGTCGAAGTGGACGTCGACGTCGCTGCCGATGGTCGGGTCCCCGCCGACGACGCTGCCGTAAAGGTCCGTTTCGTCTTCGAGTTCTAGCCCGTCGCTTCCAGGTGCGTAGACGACCCCCTGGACGGTGTCAGAAATGGTGATCGTAGCGTCTTCCGTGCCGTAGATCCAGAGCGCACTCGCGCGGTCGTCGGGTACCGTGACGTCACGAAGCTCGAGGTCACCGGTGACGTAGATGTGCACCTGTCCGTCACCGGTCACCGTTACGCCGTCGGTGAGCGATAGATCCCCGTCGACGCCGATGTGGACGCCTTCGTTTCCGGTTCCGGTGTCGATGGTATCTCCGGAGAGGTGAACGTCGTCGCTGCTGTAGTACAGTCCTGGCGACGGATTCCGTTCGAGCGGCGCGGCTTCGTCCGCTAGGAGCGCGATCGCCTGATTCCGTATCTCGTCGCCGACCGGCTCGATCGACTCGAACGGTTCGGTGAGGTTCGCGGTCAGGGCGGAATCGGCCCCCGCTGGCGACGTGTCCTCGGCCGCGTAGAAGGCAAACGGTGAAACAACTGCGTTCGGCTGCGCCTGGAAATCCGCGTTCGAGAGGGGAACGCCGTCGATCCGGGCGGACGGCTGCAACCGAAGTTCCGACGGGGTGTCGACGGTGACGAGGTCTGCGGTGGCGTTGGCCGCCGAGTACGGCCCTTCCCGGCTATCGTACCCGTCGACGGTGAGGTCGCTCCGTGGTTGGAACGCGACGCTGGAACTGGATTCGGCGTGCATTCCGCCGTAGATCGTCGGGTAAATGTCTACGTAGTCGGTGAACGGCCTGTCGCGATCGATTGCTGCGTCGACGACGACGGTTCGGTTGTCCTCGTGATGAGTCACGGCGTCCTCGCCGAATTCGTCCGTCAAGAACGCGTTCCAGGCGCGATGATACGTCGTGTTTTCGACCTCGATCGTCACACCGGTAACGTACCGGAGGTCCTCTACCGTGTCACGAGACGTGGTTCGATCCCGGGTTTCGATCGTGTGTTCGCCGTGACTGACGGCACCCCGGACGTCGACGACGGAAAACGAGAATCGGTTGGTTTCGACCCCATCGCTCGTTTCCGTGCTGTACTGGAGTGCCGGAGTCGATCTGACCGAACTTTCGTCCCCATCGCTGACGAAGACACCGCCGGCCTGGTAGGCGACGGTTCGCCCGTCTTGCAGGTCGAGTTCGATCGTGTGGAGCGATAGGGAGTCGACGACCGGTCGGTCCGAACCGAACTGGTCGTGAGCGGTGACGGACACGGTCCCGTCTTCGATCACTTGGTACTCCCCCAGTTCGTCCGAGAGGGTCACCGAGCCCATTCCGTCGCCGGCGAGACGCTCCGTCAGCAACCGCTGGTCGAGCTCGTTCAGCTCGTTCACGCCCTGGCGCTCGACGGCGTCCGATTCGAGCGCGTCGATGAGCAGCATGCCGGTCGCAGCGAGCAATGCAGCCCCGACGAACACCATTCCGAACAGCAGGATGATCCCGACGATGGGCGCCACGCTTCGGTCGCTGGTCGTGTCTCGCTCCCCCTTTGCTTGCCCGGGTTCCCTGCGCATATATCTGGAATTACACTTCTATCTTATAACCATAACGAATAGTATAAAATTTATTGCTACGGTGAGTTTGTCCCAATTATTCGTATCGAACAATGGTGTGGACTCCATCATTCATAGAATCTTAGAAAAACTCAGTGATTGGTTTACTCTGTCGGCAAACGGGTCGCCAAATCGTTCCAGCGACACGCGGAACGGCCCGACAAAATTGACTATGGATACGTGACGTCCCGTCTTCGGACTGGTTGGGGCCGCTTTCTCCCTGATGGACGGGTCCCGGACGAGGACCGAAGCCGAACACCGAACTAACGTAGCACCGAACTATCGTCCGTTCCTAGGGTCGTGACTCGATCGTCGGCGTATGGCAGTCCACGAGCTTTCCCGCGCCTGTCGTTATCGATTGTCGACGTGGACTTCGTGGAGGGACACGGTCAGGTACGTGATGTGTGGTGGTGGTTCGTACCCATCAGGATAGGGATCGATGTCGGCGTC
>SLIS01000074.1 GCA_007135505.1 Halovivax sp. | reverse complement strand
TTCCCGCGGGCGATCGAGGCCGCCTTCCGACCGAAGCCGGCGGACTCGTTCGAGGGTTCCGGTTCCGATCCGGCGAGCGAGCGCGGCTCCCCGTCCCCCGACTCCGCCCCGGACGCGTCCCGGGCGTCGCCCCCGCGCCGGGTCGACTCGGTTCCCGACGGCGTCGCCTCGGGGGCCGGCTCGGCGTCCACCGAATCGGCCCGGGCGCCCTCGGATTCGACCCCATCGGTGTCGGACGCGGCGGCGTCCTCGATCGCCACCTCGTCGGACACCGCTTCGGCCTTCTCGTCGGCGACGTCTTCCGCCTCCGACCGGAAGCTGTCCAGCTTATCGCGAAGGTTGTCGAACATGCGTCACTCGTCGGGCTCGGACTGCCCGCCCATGGCGCTCATCTGTTGCTGCATCGCCTGCTGCTGGAGCTGCTGGGCCTGCTGTTCGAGCTGGGAGCTCTCGGCTTCGAGTTCGGAGATGCGGTCGTTGACCTCCTCGATCCGGTCGTCGAGGCGATCGCGCTTGGTATCGAGCGTCTCGGCCGCACCCTCCTGATCGAACTGGGCGGCGTAGTCGGCGCCGAGTTCGACGAGCACCTCGTCCATGTCCTCGACCGTGGCGCGAACGTAGGCGCCGCCGCCGAGTGGCACCTGCACCGTCGAACCGGTCTCGAGCGTCTCGACGGCGGTGATCGCGTCGTCGATCGACGACTGCTCGGTTCGAATCCCCTCGATGGTCTCCTCGAGGCTCCCGATCGTCTCCTGGATCTCCTGAAGTTCCTGCGAGAGCGCCTGGAGTTGCTGCTGGCTCCCACTCATCGGTCGCTCACCACCAGTTTGGTCCGCGTCGTGCCAGGTGTTACTGCGGCGTGAAACGTGTCGGTCGACACTGATTCGGTCATGTCACACGTTCCGGCCGGCAGGCGGAAGAATGTTCCCTTCGAGTCTGTCGCTGGTCGTCGACACATCCGCGAACTGGAAGGCGGACGACCGAGCCGGTCTGTCGAGCGAAGTAGCCAGACGAACGGACAAGAACAGCGTCCCGCTCAATCCAGGTAGCCGAGCGCGTCCTCGATCCGGCCAAGTTCGGGACCGGTCGTGTCCTCGCCGACGACGTAGCCGGTGTCGTTCGCGAGCAGGCCGGAGCCGACCAGCGGCGCGCCGTAGTTGATCGTCCCGACGTCGGCGCGGACGTCGAGTGCCGCTTCGAGCGCGTCGAGTTCCTCGTCCGTCGACTTGGGGTGACAGAGGACGCCCTCGTTGGTCGCGACGGCGGCCGTCCCGACGGTCCGGACGCCGGCGAGGTCGCCGCGCTCGACGGGCACGTCCAGTGTGTCCTCGACGGCCTGGACGGCCGCTCGCGAGAGGTCCGGGTGGACGTACGCCCCGTAGTCGTTCGCGAGCACGACCGTGCCCGCGGCGTTGATCCCGCCCGGGAGCGTCCCGATCGGGACGTCGGCCGCCTCGGTGAGGCGCTCGCGCTCGTACTCGAGGAGCCGGTTGCTGACGAGCAGCCCGTTCTCGTTGCCGGTCGCCAGGACGCCGACCGTCCCGGCGCCGCCGACGGTCGTTCGGACGGGCGTCACCGCGAGCTCCTCGGCGATGGCCGAGACCTGCTCGTCGTCGGCGTCCGGACGGACGAGCAGGAGGCTGTCCGTCGTACACGCGAAGACGCCGACGTACGCGGAGCCGGCGAAGGAGGCGCGGAGCAAGTTACTCGGCGAACTCGGCTTCGACAACCGGTTCGCCCGCCTCGTCGAAGCGCGCCGCTCGAACACGGAGCTTTCGCGGCGGATTCGATCGACCGTCGGCCCAGATTGCCTCGTTGATGGAGGGGTCCAGCCGGACGGCTTCCTCCGTGACCGAGAAGTGCTTCGCGAGGTGCTCGCGGACGATCGTCATCGCCCGGTTCGCAGCCTCGTGGTTCGGTGCGGCTTTCACGTCGCGAAGCGGGATCGTGACGACCCGCTCTTCGAAGTCACTCGCGCTCATTATTCGTCAGTGTCGTGCCGGCGCCAGTTGCGCCGCTTGGGGTTTCGCTGAACGTTCATGTCGGTCTTGAGCATGACCCAGGCCGGGACGCGGCTGTTCTGGTTCTCGAGTTTCGCCAGGCGCTTTTTCTTGCCCTTGGACTTCTTACCCATAGTGGCCGGGAGTAGCCCACCCGTCCTTAAAGGCTTGTCCATCCGGATACGGCGGCGGAGTCGGCGGATCCAAGCAGCAAGAACGAGGACAGCGAAGCGATCGTGACGACGGGTCACGCGAGCGACCGTTCGGCGTACCGACAGACGGCCTCCTTCGTCTCCTCGCTGAGGGTGGTCGTGTGCGTCCACGACGAAACGGCCGTCGTGCCGTCGTGGTGGGCGATCGCCCCGTGATCGACGCAGCCACGGCCCCGCCAGCGCGTATCCCCCTCGCTCGTGGACGAGAGCGAGTCCGAGAGCCCTGCCGTGGCCGCGCGCCAGTCGGCACCGTCGCCGCCTGCCTCCCCGGCGTAGGCGGTGGTCATCGGCGACACTTCGCGCACCCCCGAGTCGATCTCGACGACGCGACCGAGGTCGTGATCGCACTCGCTCTCGACGACCGAGGAGACGGCGGCCGAGGAGAGGTAGGTGTGGAGAACCTCGTGGATCGCCATGTTTCGGGTGACCGGGCGGCCGTCCCAGTGCTCGGTCGCGCCGATATTCGCGACCGTCAGTCCGCCCAGGCCGTCACCGGGAGCTACCCGCCCGTGGCCCGGGACCGTCCGCCCGTAGCCGATCTCGTAGTCGAACGGACCCCACCAAAGCAGCAGGTGACAGGCGGCGTCCATCCGGCGCTCGGCGACGACGTCGCGGAACCGATCGTAGACCCGATCGGCCGAGACGAGCGCGTCGATCGGCGAGCGAGCGGTCATCCCGGTGCCGATCGACCCGCCGCGGTCGACGGCGACGTCGAGCCAGTCCCGACCGGTGGCCGCCGCGTGCGAGGCGACCTGGGCGAGCGCGTCCTCGACGGCCGCGGTCGCCGCCGCGTGGACGCTCGTCCAGTCCGACATGAGGCCGCCGAGTCCGTCGTGGAGGCGCGCGTATAGCGGCGTCGGTCCGGTGTAGACGTTCACGTGCAGCGTCGAGCCGGAACTGCCGGACGCTTTCGAACCTCCCACCGGTGCGACCACCGCGGCCGTGCCGGCCGCCGCGGCGAGGACCGCCCGTCGAGAGCAACACGAGACGGGTTCGGTCGCCGCCCGGGCCG
>SLIS01000128.1 GCA_007135505.1 Halovivax sp. | reverse complement strand
TCGGGGTCGTAGTCGGCCCCCTCGAGGTCCATCGCGACGCTCTGGAGGTCGAGTTCCTGTCCGATGCCGGTCGACGCCACCACGTTTTCGATGTTGATGGTGTCCTTCGGATCCGTCATAAGTCGCTTAAAAAGACGTATTTAACCTTTATAAAGGTTGGTACCGCTCCCAGATTTGTCAGGTTGAACGACTTTGTGCGACAGGCGTCAGACGCTGGTTCGGGGCTGCTACCGACCGTCTGGTCGAAAATAGTGATAGTTCGTGCGCGGCATTCGACGGTCGAGAATCCCCACGAGACGCCGGTCGAAGCGGTACGCTCATGGCCCGTCGCACGCCACGTTCGACCGTGTACGTCCTCGAACTCGGCGGCGAAGACGACGCGTTCGCGATCGCGGAGGCGCGCAACGCCGCGACCGGACTCGCGCCCCTCGCGCCGGGACTCGCCCTGGCGAACGCCGTCGACCCCGACCGAATCCGGGGCCTGGCCTACACCCGCCGAGCGAGCGAACTCGTCGGTCGGACCGACGCCGATCCGGCGAGTGCACGCGTCCTGCTCCAGACCGCCGCGCTCGAGCGCGAGGGCACCGTCGCCGTCCGGGCGACAGACGTCATGGGAACGACGGGGATCGACACGGCCGCGGTCGAGCGCGCTCTCGGGCAGGTCCTCGTCGACCGCGGGTTCGACGTCGACCTGGACGACCCGGATCACGTCCTGCGCGCGGCTTTCGCCGACGGCCCGATCGACCTCGACGGCGGGGCGCTCCTGGAGTCGGCCCGGGGATCGGACGCGGGGTCCGCGTCCGCCCGCGACGCCGACTCGAGGGACGCTCGCGTGCGGGGTGACGACGACCGCTCCGTCTGCGCGCTCGGCTGGCTCGCCGCGGAGAGCGTCCGCGACTTCGGCACGCGAAACCCGACCGAGAAACCGTTCTTCCAGCCCGGCAGCATGGACCCGCTGCTCGCCCGCGCGGTCGTCAACGTCGCCGGCGCCCGTCCCGGTGCGACGGTCCTCGACCCGATGTGCGGGACCGGCGGCGTCCTCGTCGAGGCCGGCCTCGTCGGCGCGGACGTGATCGGCACCGACGCCCAGGAGAAGATGGTCCGGGGCGCTCGCGAGAACCTCGAGCGCTACCTCGACGCCGCCGATCCATCACCGACGGGCGTTTCACACGGCTCGTGGCACGTCGCACGCGCGGACGCAACGCGGCTCCCGATCGCCGACGAGGCAGTCGACGCCGTCGTCTTCGACGCCCCCTACGGCCGCCAGTCGAAGATCGACACCCACCGGCTCGAAGACCTCGTCGCCGGGGCGCTGTCCGAGGCCCGACGCGTCTCCGGCCGCGCCGTCGTCGTCGCCGATCGGTCGTGGGCGAGTCAGGCTCGCGAGGTCGGGTGGGAACTGGAGGCCGCGCTCGAACGACGCGTCCACCGGTCGTTGACGCGGTTCGTGCTCGTGCTTACTGCCCAGTAACTGGCATTCGACGCGGGGTTTATCCGGCTGAATGACCGATATGTAGCCGTATGAAACCAGATCGACTCCGCGAGATGCTCCAGGAAAACGGCGAAGTGATGGTCAACGTCGCGGATTTCGACGCCCAGATCGAACTCCACCTGCACGACACGGAGATCGAAGACGACATCGTCACCCTCGAACTCGTCGACGGCACGCTCGAGTTCGCCACCGACGAAGTGATCGGCGCGTGGAAGCACTACCACTCGCTCGAAGATTACGGGCTCGATTGATCCGACCGACCGCACCGGGAACTGCAGCCGAATTTTCACCGTCGTTCGAAGCCAACTGCAGCAGCGACAGTCGTCCTACTCCCCGCGAGAGCGTGCCCGCTCACGGAGTCGCTCTCCCTCGTCGGTCTCGACGGTAAATTCGGGGACGGGTACCGCCGAGCCGTCCTCGTCGACGGCGACGAACGTGAACGTCGACTCCGTCGTCACCTCCGTCTCGCCGGTACGCGGTTCCTCGCGCCAGGCCCGGATGGCAACCTTCACGCTCGTCCGGCCGGCGTCGTAGACGTAGGCCTCGACGAGGGCCGTGTCGCCGATCCCGATCGGGCGCGAGAAGTCGAGTCGGTTCACCTGAGCCGTGACGCAGGTTTCGCCGGCAAAGCGCATGGCCGACATCGCACCCACCTCGTCGAGCCACTTCATCAGGTTGCCGCCGTGGAGCGTCTGATGGTTGTTCGCGTGATGGGGCTGGACGCGAAAGCGGTTCTCGATCCGCGTCTCGAGGAGCGTCGGCATACTGTCGGGTGCACCGGGCCGGTTCAAAGTACTGCCGCTCGGACGTCCGCGTCGACGGCGGGAAACCGACCGCGAGTGACCGGCGCCAACAGCGACCGAAGCCGGCGAGACCGTCAGGCGTCCCGCCCGAGTTCCGAGAGCAGGTGCGAGACGTGGATCCGGTCGCTGGTGCCTTCGTGCATATCGAACTCGACGTCGGCAGCGAGGCGGTGGAGTCGGGCGAGTTCGGCTCCCTGGTAGCGCTTTCGCCCCTGCGCGAGGACCTCCGCTATGACCTCCTGTCCGTCCAGCCCCTCGTCGACGAGGAGGTCGTCGAGCGTCTTTCGGGCGTCGGTAAAGTCGCCGGCCTCGGCGTCGTCGAGCATCGACGTGATCGCCTCGTCGAGGCCCACCGAACCGGGGACCTCGTAGGCCGAGCTCATCGTGATCTCGTCGGCGTCGAGCGCCGTCGTCTGGGCGGCCAGGATCGCCTCCCGGAGGTTGCCACTCGCGTAGCCGGCGATGAACTCCAGGCCGTCGGCGTCGTAGGTCACGTCCTCGGCCTCGACGATCGATTCGAGGACGGCGACGATCTCCTCGCTGGTCGGCGCGCGTATCGTCACGGGGAAACACCGCGAGCGGATCGGCGGGATCAGCTTCGTCGGCTGGCGCGTCGTGATGACGAACCGGGTCGTCCGGTGGTGCTGTTCCATGATCCGGCGCAACGCCTGCTGGAAGTCCTCGCGGACGGCCTCCGCGTTGTCGAGCAAGAGCGTCTTGTGCTCGCCCGCGACGGGGGCGTAACTGGCCGACTCCTTGAGGACGTGGTTGATCATGTCCCGCTTCGACATGTCCGACCGGCCGACGAGAAAGCCCTCGAACCGGGGATCGTTCTTGATCTCCGTCTTCGTCCGACCGAAGAAGTCGGCCACGTTGACCTCGATCAGGTCCGAATCGGGGCGGTCGTGCGTTTCGCGTGCGAGCGCCCGCGCT
>SLIS01000470.1 GCA_007135505.1 Halovivax sp. | reverse complement strand
CATTCCCTGCCATCGTCTGTCTCAGGCTACGACAGTACCGTTTATACCTCTTGTGGCAGTCCAAAACAATCGTCAGACGGTGTGTGGCCGTCCGATACGGTTGTACTCGAACGGCCTGCCACCGAATGCGTCAGGCTCGCCGCTACAGCTCGACCGGTTCGAGACAGTCCGTCCCGCCACAGACGGGACAGGAGAGGGCCGTCTCGTCGTGATCGTCCGGAACGTCGTACGTGTAGTGATTCTCGAACAGATCGAGGTAGCAATCCTCGTCGGTACAGACGTGTTCTTCGGTCGGTGGCATGTCCGAGTGAACGAACGGCGTCACCTTCAACGCTGGGACGCCGGCTATCGACGCCGACCGCCGATAGTTCGGAGTGAACGACGAACGGGACGACGCGGCCAGAAGTCGCTAGCGTGTTAGCGATACGTCCCGGTCCGCAGGCCGGTGGGTCAAGGTTTTCACCGTCCGACCGTTACGGAGGGGCATGACCGACCCCGAGACGCTCTCCGTTACGCTCGTCGATGGCTACGTCGACGAACCGGCACACTTCGGGGTTCCGCCGTACATCTCGACGTACCCGCGCTACACGGCCGGGGCTCTCGTCGACGCCGGCGTCCCGGCCGACCAGATCACCTACCACACGATCGACGCCCTCCGTGACGAACGGGAACGATGGCGGGACGTCGACGAGGCGGATCTCACAATCTACCTCGGCGGAATGACCGTCCCGGGAAAGTACGTCGGTGGGACGCCGGCCGAGCCGGACGAGGTGCGAAAGATCGCCTGGACGGCCAACGGAACGACGCTGATGGGCGGGCCCGTGAAGTTCGGCGTCGGGGACGCGAACGAAGGGGGGATCGAGACGGAGCGACAGGACCTAGACTTCGACTTCGTCGCGAAGGGCGACGTGGAAGCAGCCGCCTACGACCTCGTCGAGAACGGTCTCGAGGGATTCGGCGATCGGATGCGAGACGTCCCGGAGGTGACGCGTTGGGCGAGACAGGGCGCGTTCATCGTCAGCCAGCATCCGAACCACCCGTCGTACCTGATCTGTGAACTCGAAACCTCGCGCGGGTGTGCCTATCGCTGTTCGTTCTGCACGGAACCGCTGTACGGCAACCCGTCGTTTCGCCCACCGGAGAGCGTCGTCGACGAGGTTAACGCGCTCTCGAACCACGGTGTCAGCCACTTCCGGCTCGGCCGGCAGGCGGACATTCTCGCCTACGGCGGGGATGGCGAGGCGCCAAATCCGGAGGCACTCCGGACACTCTACGGCGGAATTCGAAACGTCGCACCGGACCTGAAGACCCTGCACCTCGACAATATGAACCCGGTCACGATCGCGAAGTGGCCGGAGCAGTCCAGACGGTGCATTCGAACGATCGCCGAGCACAACACGCCCGGCGACACCGCGGCGTTCGGCCTCGAGTCGGCGGATCCAGCCGTCCAGGACGCGAACAACCTCGCCGTCAGCACTGACGAGTGCCTCGAGGCGATCCGGATCGTCAACGAGGCGGCGGGATGGCGACCCGGTGACGACCCCTCCGACGCCCCGACGTACGGGGACGAAGCGTCGAATCGATTGCCGAAGCTCCTCCCGGGAATCAACCTCGTCCACGGGCTCGAAGGCGAGCGCGAGGAGACCTACGAGCACAACCTGGCGTTCCTCCGTCGGGTGTACGACGAGGGACTGGTTCTCAGACGCGTCAACATTCGGCAGGTCATGGCCTTCGCCGGAACGGAGATGGCGGAGACGGGAGCGGAAATTGCCCAGGCGCACAAAGACCAGTTCAAGCCGTACAAGCGGCAGGTGCGCGAAGAGATCGACAACCCGATGTTGCAACGCGTCGCACCACCCGGCACAGTCCTGGGGAACGTCCATCTCGAGTATCACCAGGACGGGCGAACGTTCGGTAGGCAACTCGGGACGTATCCGTTGCTCGTCGGGATCCCCGGGGAGCGACGGCTCGGCCAGACGATCGACGTCGCGATCGTCGACCACGGCTACCGCTCCGTGACCGGTGTCCCGTATCCGCTGGACCTGAATCGGGCCTCGCTCGACGAACTGACCGCAATCCCCGGAATCGGCGACTCGCGTGCCGGCTCCATCGTCGTCGACCGCCCGCACGACGCGGTCGCCGACGTCGAAACGACCGACGGCATCCCCCTCGAGCAGTTTTGTACCGTCTCGCGGGGTTCAACCGCCTCGACCGAGCCGCCATCGGTCGAGTGAGACCGGTCCCGCCGATCGACCGGTCCCGCTAACCGACCACATGGACAAATAGTATTTCCGTTAATTATCGTCAATAAATTCGGCGTCGGTAGTACTATTAGCATCGCACCTATTGAGACACGTGAGGGTCTAGCTATGGAGATCTCTGACAAACTACTGTGTCTGTTCAGCACGGACATCTCCGAGGAGGAGGATCGTTATCTCATCGAAGTTCCAAAGCACGAGGTCGAAACCGGCGACGTCGAACCGGGAACCGTCTATCGGATCGCAGTGATCGAACGATCGAACAATTCGACGTCGCACGAGTCGGCCAACGACGTCTCCCAGACGCGGCCGAGCGAGCCACAGCCACCCGTGGAAGTCGGGGAGACCCGGTACGTCGAGATCGAAGACATCGGCAAACAGGGGGACGGCATCGCCCGCGTCGAGCGCGGGTACGTCATCATCGTTCCCGGCGCCGAGGTCGGAGAGCGCGTGAAAGTCGAAGTGAGCGAGGTCAAGTCGAACTTCGCCGTCGGCGAGATCATCGAAGAGACGTTCTAGGACGCGGGCGTTCTCCGTCATCCACGTCGTGTTAACAGCGTCACGGCGATCGACGGCGCGACCGCTATGAGCCGGTTCGGTTCCGCGTCGCCGGACCCTACAGTGCCCGTCAGTCGTCGATGGGAGAGCCATCGATTCCTTTCGGCCCCTCCGAGTCGTGAACGACGACCCGGTCCGACGCATCGACCGGATCGTAAGCGGTCGTGACGGCGATCGCCTCCTCGAGTTCGCGAATCGCTCGCTCCTTCAGCGTCCGTGCGAGAGCGGTGGCGTCGTCACGGCCGATCGAGCGTCCGAGCCCCTCACACTCGTGTGCGCGAACGATCCCGTCACCGTCGACCGCCGCACCCATCGGCTGGCTGGTTCCGTCGACGGCGACGCTGAACGGGTAGGTCTGACAGATCAGCGGTCGGTCCGCGTGTACCCGACAGCTCCCGCCGTCTGCCGACTCGTCGTAGAACGTACAGTCCCCGCAGTCGTCCGTCTGCAGGGCCCACTCGAACGTTTCACCGCCCAGCGTCCCGTCCGACTCGCCTGCGAGACCGTACGGCATCGGTCGAGCCACGTCGCGCCAATCCGCGTCGCCGTCGAGGACGTCCTGCAGCGCCCGAACCTCGTCGGGGAAAATCGTGGCTGTGTGTTCGTCGGCATCGGCCATCGAACCGTCGTCCGATGACTCGCCACAGCCGGGGTCGGCCCGGCAGCAGGCGCCACAGTGCGTACACTCGAACCCGATCGACTCGATCGCGTCGGCGATGGACTCGACGGAGAGGGTTCGGGCACGCGCGAGGTCGGCTTCGAGAGAGTCCACACACGAGTGTCCGTCCGGACCGAGAAAAGTTCGCCGCCTACGGCCGACGCTCGACGGGCCGGGCACGTTCGCCGTCCCAGTCGACGACGCCGTCGGCAGCGAGCTTTTCGAGGTGAGCGACGACCGTGGCGTGCGTCAGGTCCCGCACCCCGGAGAGGTCCTTTTCGTAGCTCGCGTCGACGACCTCGTCCACCGTTCGGGCCCCACGTTCGACCGCGCGCCGGATCCGGTTCTCGCGTCGCAACCGATGGGTGACGAGCCGGTCGATCGTCGCCGACGGTCGCTCGATCGGTGGCCCGTGACCCGGCAACAGCGCCGACGGGCTCTCCGCGTCGAGTCGACGAAGCGAATCGAGGTACGCCTGCATGTCGCCATCGGGTCCGCCGACGGCGACGCTACCCCGTCGAACGGCGCAATCGCCGCTGCAAATCGGACCGTCGTCGGGCAGTGCGATGCCCACGTGATCTTCGGCGTGGCCTGGCAGCGCGAGCAGCCGGAGCGATCCCTCGTCGAGATCGAGGCGGGCACCGTCGACGAACGATACGTCGGGTTCGACCCCGGTTGCAGCCTCGTACCGAGCTTCGTGTCCGCGGAGCGCCCAGCACGTCAACCCGTGGCGATCCGCGTAGGTGGCCACCCCGCCCACGTGATCGGGGTGGGTGTGCGTGACGACGACGTGGGCCACGCCACGCTCACGGACGAGGACGTCGAGTTCGTCAGTACTATCGGCCGGATCGACGAGTACGGCCGGTTCCCGACCGATGACGTACGCGTTCGTCTTGCCGCCTGGAGCGCGGGTGTCGACCGGGACCGCCACACCGGTGACGTCCATGCATCGCTGTTTCGGGGCCCAATCAAAGTGTGTATCGGAGCGACGAACAGACGCCCGATGGCGACGGGCCTAGCGGGTCAGGTGGTAGACCTGCTTCCGAGCGTCGTCGAAACTATATCGTGAATCGACCAGACCGACCTCCTCGAGTCTGTTGAGCGCGTATCTGACCGTCCGATCGGGAAGCAGCGACTCCTCGACGAGTTCCCCCTGGGCCAGCGGTTCGTCGGACTCGAGTACCTTCGCGACGAGTTTGGCGCTCGGCGGTAACTCGCGCAGCCGATTTCGGTACTCGTCCTCGCTGTGGGGCGGTTCGGGAGTCACGGATCCGTCGTCGGGAACACTCGTGCTCATGGCGCAACTCGGCGAGCCGAGACGGGTAAACGTTCCCTATATAGATGTCCATATTCTGAATTTAATAATAGGTATATTATGGCATACTAATTCAGGAACCTGCGACGATCAGTCGGCTCCGGGTCCCTGCACCGACTACACCGTATCGAGCCGTCGTGGCCGTCACAGTCACCGTATACGGACAACATTGCGTTCCGATAGTTCGGTACCGAATGTCAACTGGAAAACTCGTACGGAGACGCCCACTGTTCTCAGAAAAACGAGAACGGTTCGACCGACTCCAGTATTGTTTTATCCCCGGGGGAGTCTACCAGTGAGTAGCGTGAAAGGACAGGAGTGGTACCAGGCCGACGACATCGCCGCCGAGTACGACGACAAGCGCTTCTCACGCGGTGGTGAACTGATCGACCAGCGTGAGAAGCGTGCCGTTCTCGACGCGATTTCGCCGCTCGAGGACAAGCGAGTCCTCGAGATCGCGTGTGGAACCGGGCGATTCACGATCATGCTCGCCGATCGCGGGGCCGACGTCGTCGGCCTGGACATTTCCGCGGCCATGCTCCAGCAAGGCCGGGAGAAAGCCAGCCGAGCCGGCGTCTCCGAAACGCTCGAGTTCATCCGGGGCGACGCCGCTCGACTACCGTTCCCGGACGACCACTTCGACTGCGTCGTCGCCATGCGATTCTTCCACCTCGCGGACGATCCGCACGCATTCCTCGAGGAAATGCGTCGGGTGTCACGTGACCGAATCGTCTTCGACACCTTCAACCGCTATTCGACGCGGAGTATCTACAACTGGGCTCTGCCGATGGGCTCGCGGTTGTACTCGACGCGCGAAGTCGAAGCACTCGTGGCGTCTCACGACCTGTCCATCGTCGACGTCGAAGACGACTTCCTCCTTCCGTACGGGCTGTATCGCATCACGCCGAACTTCCTCGCAGCGCCGCTTCGACGGGTCGGTAGCGGTATCGGCTCGGTACCGGGGATGAGTCGACTGGCGTCCGTCTCGTTCTGGAACACCCGAATCGAGTGATTCCCAACACTTCTAGCGGACGGCGAATTTATACGGGTCCGGAAAGATATCCACCATCATGAAGCTCTCGGTGGTGGTCACGACGCTCAACGATCGAGAGTCGCTCGTGACGTGCCTCGACGCGATCGCGTCTCAACTCCCGAGTGAGGGCGAACTCATCGTCGTCAACGGGCCATCCACCGACGGTACCACTGGGACCGTCCGCGAGCGAGGGGACGTCGACGTCCTCGTCGAGATCTCCGAGCGGACACGCAGCGTCGCCCGAAACGCCGGAATCGAGGCCGCCACCGGCGACGCGATCGCGTTCGTCCACCCCGAATATACCGTCGAATCGGGCTGGTACACCGCGATCGAAACCGCACTTGCGACGGGCGCCGACGTCCTGACCGGACCGCTCAAGCGGACGGACGAAGCGAACGTCGAAACCGATCCGGTGACGATCGCCGGCCGGTCGATCACCATGTACACGAGCGGAAACGTGGCGTTCGATCGCGACGTGTTAGATCGCCTCGACGGGTTCGACGAGTACCTCACCAGGTCGAGTACGCGAGACTGCGCCCACCGCATCGCCGACGCCGGATACACGGTCACCTGGAGCGGCGAAATGGCCGTCCGCGGCGATCCGACTGGCAACTCTCGGACGGTGGATTGGGGTGCCCGGTACCGGTCGCTCGCCTATCGACTGGCGAAGAACTACGGCCCGCGCCCGACCGTATTCGGTCGAACCATCGCCAGTGGCCTGATGGACGGCTTCAGCGACGCCCGCGGTCTGATCAGCGGCGAAACGACACCGACGGCGTGGATTCGAAACGGGATCGACGTCGTCGGCAATTCGGTGACCGGGCTGAAAGACGGGCTCGTCACGCGGTATCGAGACCGGTCGATCAGGCGCAATCCCAACGGCGTCTCGAGTCGCCACGACCGCGCCGTACAGGTCTACGATCGGCGCTGAATTCACGTCGGGTCGAACGGTACAGAGCCAGTACGTCAGGACTTGTCGGGCAAGAGCGCCTCGATCGTTCGACACGCGTTCTTCGAGAAGGCCCGTCGCAACAGGTCCTCGGAGACGTCGAGTGTCAGAATCTCCATCACCGAAACGTTCGGGTGGGTAGCCGGTGCGCCGCTGCCGAAGCAAACTCGGTCCGGATGTTCGAGTAGCACCCGTTCGAGCAGTTCGCGGTACCTGACGAAGCTGGTGTCGAGATAACAGTCGTCGTAGTCGTCTAGCAAGTCGATCGTCGCCGCTATCGACTCCCGATCCAGCGTCTGTCGACCGAAGTGGCTCACGAGTACCGGAAGCGAGCGATTCAATAGCGTATCGGCGAGGGCACTCGCCGGTGCGTCGCTCCCGACCGAGAGACAGACCGGCAATCCGACGTCCTCCAGCGTCTGGAGGACGGACTCATCAGGGACGCCATCGATCGCCGGATCGAGGGCGAACCCATGAAATCGATCGTCGTATGCGTACTGCTCGACGTCCTTCGGCGACGTGTGCTCGTCACGTCGACGGGCGACCAGATCCGCCACGCGGTTCGTCGGACCCGTCCCGACCGAACGGGGTCCGTTGATGCGGGCGAAGGCGACGAAGGGACGATCGACGCTCAATCTCGCCACGCCGTTGTTCACCCGCACGTAATTCGCATCCGGCCGCGGATCGGGGCTCACTACCGCTCTGACGATCCCGGCCTGGTGCATCTCGCGTTCTAGCCGCTCCGGTGAAATCGGCCGGCCGCGGTCGCGGGGCCAGGGCCCGTCGCCAGGCGTCAGCCGGGCAGTGACGTCGACCACCCGGAAACCGTGTTCCAGCTCCAGCATTCGTTCACCCCATGTAACTGGATCCATATTGGCCTACCGGCTTCGGCCGGTCGGGAATACCACGGGCATTCGACGGATTGCAAAAACGACCGTCTATACCGCCCCCGGCAGCCATCTATCGAGGTCGCTGGCGACAGTGGTATCGAGACCCCTTTGTCACAGAGTACCAATCACCCGACGAGGCCGGGGTGTAGGGAAACGTTTATATAGAAGTGCTGATGATACCTTTAGTGAGGCATCAACCATGGCACAACAGCGACGCATGGGTGGACAGCCAATGTTCATCCTCAGTGAGGACAGTCAGCGGACAGAAGGGCGCGACGCCCAGTCGTCGAACATCATGGCCGGCAAGGCCGTCGCCGAGTCGGTACGCACCACGCTCGGTCCGCGCGGAATGGACAAGATGCTCGTCGACTCGGGTGGCGAGGTCGTCATCACCAACGACGGCGCCACCATCCTCGAGGAGATGGACATCGAGCACCCGGCCGCACAGATGATCGTCGAAGTCGCCGAGACCCAGGAGGCCGAAGTCGGGGACGGAACGACGACCGCGTCCGTCATCGCCGGTAACCTGCTCGGCGAGGCGGAGGACCTGCTCGAACAGGACGTCCACGCCACGACCATCGTCGAGGGCTACCACGAGGCGGCACGCATCGCCCTCGAAGCGATCGACGAGCAGGTGCTCGAGACGACCGTCGACGACGAGTTGCTCGCCGAGGTCGCCGAATCCAGCATGACGGGCAAGGGCACGGGCGGCCTCACCCCGGCCCAACTCGCCGAAACCGTCGTGGCGGCGATCGACCACGTCAGCGACGACGACGGCGTCCGCCGTGACGACGTCTCCGTCTACACGCAAGTCGGCGCGTCCACCAGCGCGACCGACCTGGTCGAGGGGATCGTCGTCGACGAGGAACCGGCCCACGAATCGATGCCATCGACCGTCGAGGACGCTGACATCGCGATCCTCGACGTCGCCCTCGAGGTCCGGACCGGCGAGGTCGACGCCGAGTACGCCATCGACTCCATCGACCAACTCAACGCCGCACTCGACGCCGAAGAGTCCGAACTGCGCGGCTACGCCGAGGACATCGCCGAGTCCGGCGTCGACGTCGTCTTCACGACCGACGACGTCGACGACCGCGTCGCCTCCTACCTCGCGAACGAAGGGGTCCTCGTCTTCGAGGACCTCGGTAGTTCGGACGCGCGTTCGATCGCGTCGGCCACCGGCGCCCGCCGCGTCGGCGCGCTGACGGACCTCTCGTCTGATGACTTCGGTCACGCCGACCGGATCCGTTCCGAACGCTACGGCGACGACGAGCTGACCTTCATCGAGGGTGGCGCCGCTGCCGAGGCCGTCACCGTCTTCGTGCGCGGCGGAACGAGCCACATCGTCGACGAACTCGAGCGAGCCGTCACCGACGCCCTCGACGTCGTCGCCACTGCACGCGAATCCGGCGAGGTCGTCCCCGGTGCCGGCGCCAGCGAGATCGCGATCGCGCATCGCGTCCGCTCGGAGGCTGCCGGGATCGAGGGCCGCAAGCAACTCGCAGTCACCGCGTTCGCCGACGCGATCGACGTCGTCCCGCGTACGCTCGCGTCGAACACCGGTCGCGATCCGATCGACTCGCTCGTCGACCTCAGAGCCGCCCACGAGGCGGAGGGTCGTGCCGGGCTCATCACCGACCGTGAGACCGTCACGATCGACGACCCGGTCGAGTATGGCATCGTCGATCCGGCGGACGTCAAGCGCGAGGCCATCGAGAGCGCCGCCGAGGCCGCGACGATGATCGCCCGAATCGACGACGTTATCGCCGCCGAATAACGCTGGTGTCGGCCGCTACCGGTCAGCTTCGGCCCAGTGCCGGTCAGATCGTCTCTCGTTTTTTGAACCGATCGATGGCGCTAGTTTGTTGGCTCCCCCCTCCAGTCGTACCGGTGAGCGAAGGGAGGGGTCCCGGCACGACGCGAGGGGTACTCGCTAGCGGCGGCGTTCGAGTGTCACCGAATCGCCGGCATCGAGTTCGAAAAGCGCCTCTCCCCGACCCCGATTGACGTCGAGTTCGACGTTCCCGTGACTGCCAACGACGGCGACGGCTTCGCCCGGGGAGACGGCGCTGAACGTCGAGCCGATCGGCACTCGCGTACCGTCGACGAGCAACTCCTCGTGTCCGTCGACGAAGCTGCCGGGTACGTTCGTGATGCAGTTTCCAAAATCGTCTACCGCGAGGACAGTACCGGCCGCAACGTCGCCGTCGACCGTCGCCGTCTGTAGTTCCAGATCGATCGGATCCGCGACCGGCCGGACGGCGTCGATCGTCGACAGTTCGTCGATCGGGGTTCCGTGAGCCGTCGCCGCTGCCGGCGCGAAGACGTCCCGGCCGTGAAACGTCGTGCTCGCGGCATCAGCGTCGTCGACCTGGTACCACTCCACCGGCCCACCGTCGGCGAGGACCCGGACGACTGGACGGAGGACACCGTTATCGGGGCCGATCAGGACGTGCTCGGCGGCCCGAACGAGTAACGCGTCACGATCCGTCCCGACGCCGGGATCCACGACGACCAGGTGTACCGCCGGCGGGAAGTACGGGAGGATCTCGCGCATCCAGAACGCAGCCGACCGGACGTCCTGGCGGGGAAGGTCGTGGGAGACGTCAACGAGACGGGCAGACGTCTGCGAGCTGATGACGCCCTTCATCGCGGCTGGATACGGCGAGCCGAAGTCCGACGAGAGCGTGATCACGACCGTTCGTCGGACGCGTACCGTTATAGTGGCGTCGGTGACGCGGGATCGACGGGATAGCTGGCGAGTCAGTTCGGTCGACAATCGACCGCTATTTGGATCAAAATATGGCTCCGTCCACTGTGGAACGGCGTCTAGCAGCACACGGCTCATTGAGCCACCCAGCCGAGGTTCAATCGACGAGTTCCCTGGCGTTGTGTCGCCAGGTCCGTACGTGCAGCACGTCGAGATCCAGTGCCGACGCGATCTCGCCCGCGTGGATCGTCGCCAGCCGTTCGGCCGATCGAATGCCACCGTCGGCGAGTCGATCGGCGTTCGCCTCGCTCACCCCCATCACGGCGGTGACCGGCGTCGGTTTCGGGTACGGTCGTTCGGACGGTCGTTCGTCGTGGCCCGGAATCGACCGATCGCCAGCCTCGTCGAATCCCTGCCAGTCTTCGTCCGCACTCGCCGCGATCCAGGCCCGTTCGTCGTCGCCGAGTCCGGAAACGGTCTCCGAGCGTCGATCGAGGTCGCCGTCGGTTTCGAACGACCAGGGGAGAGAGAAGTGTCGCCGGAGTTGATCGGCCAGGGATTGGTCCAGGCCGGCATCGAGCAGGAGTTGATAGGAGTACTCTTTCTCGACGACGCCGGCCGGATCGATCCCGGCCTCCTCGAGGGCCTCCGGTTCGACGTCCGCGGTGTCCAGGGCCGAGCGCTCGTCGGGTTCGAGTGGCCGAACCCCTTCGGGCCTGTCGTCCACGACGTTTCGTTCACTCATTACTGTCTCTCAGGTTGTCTGATCGTGGGAGTGGGCGACCTTCAACGTTTCTCTCCCACCGCCGATAGGGAGTGACAACCAGCCATTCATTCGGCGTCAGGCAATCGTTGAACGCATCTGTGCTCCGGCCGCGGATCGCTATTCGTCACCGAGATTATCGTCTCCTGGAGTCCATCGTTCGACTCAACCGGGATCGGGACCGCGGACAGGATCGTCAACTTAACGACACCGACCCGGGAAGACCCACGCATGATCCGGGACGATATCGACCGCATCGGCGTCGTCGGCGCCGGGACGATGGGCAGCGGTATCGCACAGGTCGCCGCGACGGCTGGGTACGACGTCGTGATGCGCGACATCGAGGAGGAGTACGTCGAGTCGGGGTTCGAAACGATCGAGGGGAGCCTGGCCCGGCTCGACGATCGAGGAAGTCTGGATACCGAACCGTCGACGATCCGCGAGCGGATCGACGGGACGACCGCGCTGGAGGACCTGAAAGGCTGCGACGTCGTGGTTGAAGCCGTCCTCGAACAGATGGACGTCAAGCAGGACGTCTTCGAGGCTCTCGAAGAAATCTGTGACGAGGACGCACTCCTGGCGACGAACACGAGCACGCTCTCGATCACCTCGATCGCGTCGGTTCTCGATCATCCGGAGCGAGCAGTCGGCTTGCACTTCATGAATCCCGTCCCGATCATGGACGGCGTGGAGGTCGTCGTCGGCGAGAAAACCGGCGACGACGCCGTCGAACTGGCCCACGACCTCGCCGAAGAGCTCGGAAAGACGACGTGGGAGTCAGACGACAAACCGGGCTTCGTCACCAACCGAATCCTCATGCCCTGGATCAACGAGGGAATCCGGGCCTACGACGAGGGCGTCGCCTCGAAGGCGGACATCGACGCCGGGATGGAACTCGGAACGAACGTCCCGATGGGTCCGCTCACCCTCGCCGACCACATCGGGCTAGACGTCTGTCTGCACGCCTCCGAGACGCTCTACGAGGAACTCGGCGACCGGTACAAGCCCGCGTACCTGCTCACACGAAAAGTCGAGGCGGGCGACCTCGGCAAGAAGACCGGGACGGGATTCTACGAGTACGACTGAGGCCAACGAACCGATTACGGTTCCAGGGCGGCTGGAGGACAGTGTTGCCGCATCGAGTAGTGGAGTGTTTGCCGAACTGCCCAGTCGAGTCTTCGTCGAACCGCCGCCGGCCAGTGAGTGTGCGGACAAGCATTCTATCGAGTAGCGAGTTG
>SLIS01000086.1 GCA_007135505.1 Halovivax sp. | reverse complement strand
GTGGAAGCTCGGGAACCTGGGTGAGGTCGATCGCCATCTCCCACGGCGGACGGGAGGCCTCTTCGAGCGGGAGGACGGCTCCGTTCTCGACCACGCCGCGATAGTGGGTTGGAACCCCCGCAGCCTCGAGTCGCTCGAAGTTGAACGCGCCCATCGTACAGAGGCTCGCGCCTTTGTCGGGAATCTGATCGGGCATCTGTCCCCAGTCGAACACCGAGTAGGCGTCAGTGAAGACGAACGAGCCTCGACCGAGCGACGCAGCCGTCGCTTCCTCCTCGATCCGGAACTCCTTGACGCTCGTCACGCGAAACACCTCGCCGGGCGGCCGCCACGGTACATACTCGAGTTGCCGGGGCGACGGTTCAAGAAGGTTTCAGTCTCGAGTCGGAAGACCGTGGCCGTCGCCGCGCGGGAGCCGGTGAGTCGGATCGAATCCTGAGATGGAGACCCACGCTGGATTTTTCCGACGGAGTGTCGTACGCTTGGTTTCCGAGGTGAGACGCATAGACGAGTCCTTGCTCGCTCGTCACGGCATCGGCCGAGACCAGCTGGAGGCGCTGGTCGACGGCCTCGCCGCGGCGACACGGTACGACGTCGCACTCGTGCTCATCCCGCTCGCGTTCGCGGTTGCACTGCTCGGTGCGTACGCACTCGGCGCCGGGCTGGTTACGGCGATCGTCCCACCGACGCTCGTCGCGCTCCTCGTGATCGTCGACGTCTGTTACCGGAACCCGCCGACGGAGAAGCCCCGGTCGTAAGTCGGCCGAGGAGCGACCGCGGGCGGTTCGAGACTGTCGGGTCGTAACCAGATGTGCTAGCTCATCGCCGACTTGTCGGAATTTTTCCCCGCTGTAACCGCAACTCGTAACCGGTCGTGGTAACATCGATCGGGTAGCCCCGGAACCCTTTTACAGCACACTTCCGTATCTGGATACAACATGGGACTGGGCTCGGATATGTACCGACAGCAGATCCTCGACCACTACAAGAACCCCCGCAACTACGGGGAACTCGAGGATCCCACGTTCTCCCACGTCGGCGAGAACCCGATGTGTGGCGACGAGATCCGGATGGACGTCCGCCTCGAGGCCGACGGCGAGACGATCGAACAGGTCGCGTTCACCGGCGACGGCTGTGCGATCAGCCAGGCCTCGGCGAGTATGCTCTCGTCTGCACTCCGGGGCAAGACCGTCGACGAACTGCTCGAGATGGACAGAGACGACGTCGTCGACATGCTCGGCGTCGAGATCTCGCCGATGCGGATCAAGTGTGCCGTCTTAGCCGAGAAAGTCGCCCAGGACGGCGCCGAGATCTACCGCGGCGAACTCGAGAAGGGGAAGACGACGACCGAGGACTGAGACGGTCTGTTGTAATTCGGTACCGGTGATCGCTTAAACGGGTCGTTAGTTTCCCGTCGCCACCAGAGACGTACTCGAGTCACACCCACGAGTCGGGAGACAGCAGTCACGACCACCGCTCGCGTTCGCGATCGAGCGCCTCTGTGGCGTCTACGTCGGCGTCAGCACCGCGTTCGCGTGCGATCTCCAGGCGTTCGCGCGGATCGGATGGGATCCGAACGAGCCGAACGCCACCGTCGTTGTCGAACCGAAACAGGACTGTCTCTCCTTCTTCGAGTCCCATTCGATCTCGAACCGCTTTGGGGATCGTCACCTGGCCTCGGGACGTGACGGTCGACTCGTACGCCATTGTCTTCCGATGGTATCGATCTCCTAAAGAGATGGTGCTTACGAGACCGAGAGTACGATTACTCCGGTTTCAGCCCCTCGTCCTGGACGCGCATGACGGCCTCGCCGTCGGCGAGGTTCGGCGCGTCGACGAGGCGGACGATCCGCTTGTCGCCTTTGGACTTGCGGAGGTAGATCCGGAACGTCGATTTGTGGCCCAAGATGTTGCCACCGATCGGCTTCGTCGGGTCGCCGAAGAAGGCGTCGGGGTTCGAGGAGACCTGGTTGGTGACGACGATGGCGGCGTTGTAGAGGTTGCCGACCTTGTCGATGTCGTGGAGGTGTTTGTTGAGCTTCTGCTGGCGGTTCGCGAGTTCGCCACGGCCGACGTACTCCGCACGGAAGTGCGCCGTGAGCGAGTCGACACAGAGCAGGCGGACGGGATACTCGGAGTCTTCGTGCTCGCCAGCGAGTTCTTTGGCCTTCTCTGCGAGCAGCATCTGGTGGTTCGAGTTGAACGCCTTCGCGACGTGGATGTACTCGAGGATCGAGTCGACGAGTTCGTCGAGCGCCGCCTCGTCGTTCGCCGAGCCTTCGATCTCGCGGTCTTCCATCGCCGCCTCGATGGCCTCGTCCGGAAGCCCGCGGACCATGTCGTCGATCCGCTCGGGGCGGAACGTGTCCTCACTGTCGACGAAGATACAGGAGCCGTGGAGGCCACCGACTTCCTTGGGAAGCTGGACGTTGACGGCCATCTGGTGGGTGACCTGGGATTTCCCGGAACCGAACTCGCCGTACACCTCGGTGATCGACTGGGTCTCGATGCCGCCGCCGAGCAGGTCGTCGACGTCGTCGATGTGCCAGCTCAGTTTGCCGATCTTGTTCCGTCGCTCGAGTACGGTCGAGCCGGTCTCGAAGCCGCCGACGTCGGCGGCGTCTCGGGCTGCGCGAACGATGTCGCCAGCCGTAGAGTCACCGACGTCGGCCGTGTTCGACAGCTCTGCGGGAGCGGCGACGGCCAGGCTCTCGAACGAGTCGTAGCCTGCGTCTTTGAGTTTGTCTGCGGTCGCCGGTCCGACGCCGGGGAGTTCCTCGAGATCTGCTTCGGGCATACTCCACCGTTGTGCGGGACCCCTGATAAACCCTCGTTAACAGGGGAGTGAAAGTGAAACTGGACGACGGCGCGGGGCCACTCGAGGGAGGTTCACAAAACGGACAGTATAACTAACGAGAACGTCGGGTAGACGACGAGGTTCGACGCCCCCAATCGACTTCGTGGTGGTCGTCGACGGCGTCCGTATGGGAGTCGACGACGAACCGGTCCGGGTCTGGCTGGTCGAACGGACGTATTCGGACGACGAACAAAACCTGATCATCCTCACGTACGCCACGACCGAGGGTGACCGCTACTTCCGCAAAGAGCGCGCACTCACCTCCTTCGGAGACGTCCGCGAGACGACCGCCGCGATGGACGTCGAACCCCAGAACCTGGGGTCGGTCGACGACGATCGCGAGCGAGAACAGTACGCCGCCGAAGCCCAGCGGATGGCCGC
>SLIS01000135.1 GCA_007135505.1 Halovivax sp. | reverse complement strand
CGATGATGTCGTCTGCGACGTCTCCGCGCAGGTACTTGACGATCCCTCTATCGCCGGTTCGATCCCGCAAGTGCGTGGTGAAGAAGTGTCTGAAGTAGTGCGGTGTGACGTTCTCACTCGCTCCGCCGCCGCGTCGATACCAGTCCGCTGCAGCCGTGTATTCGGTGACGATGTGGTGGACGTGATCTGGTGTGAGACGCTTTCCCCAGCGGTCGGCCGTTCCAACGAAGACTGGGTCCGCCGGTGACATCGTGTCGGGCCTAATTGCGAGCCAGCGGGCCAGTACGGTTTCGAGTTCCCCGTCGACCGGGATGACCGTTTCGCGCTTTCGTTTGTTTGAGGCCGTCCGTTCGACGCCGCCACTTCGTTCACCGTACGTGTGGGTAGCGGAGACGTACATCGCGTTCGTTCGACCGCTAATCTGTGCCCGGGGTTCCCAGTCGCCTCCGAGCTGCGGAAGGTTCAAATCCTGGATGTCGAGATTGCAGAGTTCGCCGGATCGAATGCCAGTTTTCAACAGGGTAACGACGATTGCCGCGTGGAGTGGATGTCGAACGTTGCTGACGAACTGGCGCATCTGGTTCATCGATATGTCCCGCCGTGAGGGGTTCGTCTCGATCGATTCGTCCATCTCCTCGACGACGAGTGCCATGGGATTCTGGTCGTGTCGCCCAACCCGCTCCAGGTAGGAGTAAAACCGGTTCAAATACGAGGCGTACGTGGCGATCGTACTGTCGGCGTGCCGAGAGCGAATTTCGTGAACCCAGGCCATGCAGTCCCGATAGGTCGCTTCGGTCGGAGACACGTCACGTTCGACCTCGAGGAACCGTTTGTACTCCGTGAGAACCCGCTCGTAGGCCTCGTGCGTCCGAACGTTCCGTCCGTGGTGGGTTACGTCCTCGAGGAAGTACTCGATCGGATCGGATCGCGCCTCACTCATCGTCCACCAAGGTGTAGCCGCCGATCCGGCCGCTGTACACGACCGCATTCTCGGCCTGCAAGTCCTGCAGCGCCTCGTCGAGTTCGGACTCGACGTCGTCTACGAGGGCATCTACCAGTTCGTCCCACTCGAGCGCCCCTCGTTTTCCCAAGACGGCTTCGATTCGGGGCTTGAAACCGGACGAACCGTCCGATACGACGTGTGATGGTGCTCGACTATCGGATGGCTCGCCCGATCCGGCCGGTGATCTCCCGTCCGGCAGCGCAATATCCGATCGACCGGCCTGGACCATCGTTCGGACGAACTCGCTCGTACTCATCTCCAGCTCGTCGGCGTGGTCTTTCCACTCCTGTTTCTGATACTGGGGTACGTACGTTTTGACGGCGACTCGATCGTCCGCGCTCATGGATACTCTCTCACACTGAACACTCATCAATCTATCCCAGTTATCCAAATAAAGACTCTTATTCTGATATGTGGAGCTCTAATTGACGCCCTTTCAATTATTTATTTGTGTTTCTGATACTCTGTAATCGATGTGAGGGCTATATATCCAAATAAACAATATTGCGTATGTGCGACGTCGAAATCGCCGCTCCAACATAGCTGCGATCTAGACGGGTATCATAGCAACGTGACCCCTGGGGTACAGGGTGGTAAGACACCACTCCAGGAGTTGCTCCCAAACCATGTCCGCAGAATAATTGTCCTCTGGCAAACGGTGGTCGCGACGGGACTGTCCGTATACACAATCTGCTGTTGACTGTCGACTCAATTCGTAATCGTATTAGTCGATCGATGGCGCCCCAACTGTCCGATGACTGGTTCCCCATCACTCTGCCGTATTGTAGAACGTTACCGCAACATTTCTAGAAGAGACACCAGCACTTGCCCCTGTAGCACTTGGATCAACAGATGCACAATTCGGTACGCAGATTTGCTTTCCGTAGCGGATTCGTCGTTCGTTTCCAGCTTGTCGAGGTCACCAGGGTGGGTGTGCCCCTTCACTCACCGTCAGCAACTCCAACCGTCTCGGCCCCTCGATACCGTTCGGTTTGACGATAACTTTCTGGGGATCGACTACGGGACAGCCACCACTTCGGACCGGGTCGGTTCGACAGTTTTGCCAGCTGTCGCCTCATCCGGCGAGATAACAGTCGCTTTCGTCTACCCATAACCAATATCTATTGAAGATTACGGACGTAGTGGTGTCTCAGACACAACTTATAAATCAAATATCGCTATACTGTTTGACCACGGACATTCTCCCCGTATTAATAAAAAGTATGTCATTATTTTGCGGAGCACTGAATGACTCGACAGGACCTCGGGCCCATCGACGTGAGGATTGCGTTGTCGCTAATCGTCGTCCTCCGCCAGGACGTCCGTCGAGGGTGACTGGGCAGCGTCGACCGCCGCGAGTGCGTCCAGAACGGATTCCGGATTCGCCCGGATCGACTGCGCTCTGAGTTCGTCCAGCGTCGATGACTCGTCCGGAGCGTCCATACCGGTAGTCTCGATCACGAGGGTTGATAACGACCGTATCGACCGCCAGAGTTCGTCCTGGCTGTCCAGCGGTCCGCCCGGTACGACGACAGTTACGTCAGCGCGTTCGGCCATCGCTTCGACCCGACGGAGCGTTTCCGTGCCAAGTCGCTGGAAGGGATCCGTGGACACTGTGTCGAGACCAAGCTTTTCGGCAGTGACGGCCCCGGCGTCCCCCCGCGTGACGGGACCGAGCGTACACGTGAGGTTTTCCCCGTTGAGGCGGGTCAGTATCGAAGCCGCACGTTCTCCCGTTCCGACGACGTGGACCCTGTCTGGCGTCGATTCGGCGTGATCGGTCGAGGTGACCGTCGTCACCGCCGGAGTCCAGGTGATCGGGTTGATGGAGACGGCGCCCGAGGCCTCGAACGCCGTCTCGATCGTCTCTGGGTGGAGGACGCGGTTCGGCGGTCCGCGGTCGAGTATGCCGCCGCCGGCCAGCACGAGGAGTTCGTCGCAGTATCGAGCGGCGAGGTCCAGGTCGTGGATCGCGGCCACGACGGTTTTTCCCGACGCGACGAGTGTTTCGACCAGTTGCATCACCTCCACCTGGTGGTTGACGTCTAGACTGGCGGTCGGTTCGTCGAGTAGAATGACGGGCGTATCCTGTGCGAGTGCCCGTGCGAGGACGACCCGCTGTCGTTCGCCACCGCTAAGTTCGTCGACTGACCGCGACTCGAGGTGGTCGGTGTTCGTTCGCTCGAGCGCGTCGTCGACCAGTTGCCGGTCCCGTTTGTTCGGCGGTGAAAAGCGCGATCGATACGGTGTACGCCCCATCTCGACGAGGTGGCGGACGTCGAACGAGAACGCGAGTGACGTGTCCTGGGGAACGACAGAGACGAGCCGGCTACTCTCGCGTGCTGGACTGGACGTGACGTCGACCCCGTCGATGTGGACAGAACCGGCATCCGGGGGCAGGACACCGCTGATTGTTCGCAGCAACGTCGTTTTGCCGGCGCCGTTCGGTCCGACGAGTCCGACGAACCGGCCGGTCGGAATGGACGCCGAGACGGAATCGAGCACCGGTCCGGCTCCGAACGTGACCGAGACGTCCTCGACGTCGATCACAGTGCATGCACCTCCCGTCTGACAAGCAAGAACAGGAAGAACGGTGCGCCGAGGGCTGCGGTGACGATGCCCACTGGCACCTCGATCGGGCCCGATCTGGCGAGTGTATCCGTGACGACGAGAAATGACGCTCCGGCGAGTGCACTCGTCGGCAACAGGATCCGGTGATCCGGACCGACGACGAGTCGCATCATGTGGGGGACGACCAGTCCGACGAAGCCAATGATACCGGCGACGGCGACGCCGGCAGCCGTCACGATGCTCGCGACGGCGAGCAAAACGACTTTCGTCCGTTCGACCTCGATCCCGAGGTGGTGGGCGTCCTCTTCTCCCAGGAGGAGAACGTTTAGTTCGTGCGTGTACGCGAGTAAAATCCCGGCTCCCACGAGTACGAACGGGAGCGAGAAACCGACGTCGCCCCAGTTCGATTCGGCGAGTCGACCCATCATCCAGAGGACGGCCTGGCGAAGTCCGTCCCCGCTGTGTACGAGTAAAAACGAGATGACGGCGCCGAGAAACGCCTGCACGGCGACGCCGGCCAGCAGCAGCGTCGCCACCGGGGTTCGACCACCATCGGTCGCGATGGCGTAGACCAAAAACGCCGTCACGAGCGCACCAACGAAGGCCGCGGAGTGGATCCCGGCCAGTGGAATCAATCCGGGGAATGCGAGTATGGCAACCGCACCGACGGCCGCGCCCGACGAGACGCCGATGATCGACGGATCGGCCAACGGGTTCCTGAAAAAGCCCTGCATCACTGCGCCGGCGATTGCGAGTGCGAATCCGACGATCGCCGCGAGGACGATCCGCGGAAGCCGAACGTCGGTGACGATCGTCTGATGGGGTCCGTGTACCTCGAACCCGAACAGCGATGTGTACCCGAAGGCGGGAGTGGGTACTGACCCGCCGAGGTACGGGAGTGTGGACGACTCGAACCCGACGCTCGTCGGGACCCGTATCGCGTTCAACAGCGCCTTCGAGACGACGAGTGGATCGATTCGGACCGGTCCGATTGCAGCGCTTGCGACGATACTCGCGAGGAGAACGACCGTGAGGGCCACGGACCAGCCAGCCACGCTGCGACGCTCCACCATCGACTGCAAGTTCGGTTGCAGTAGACAAGTATTTATTGAATTGGCGGAGATGTTCCGACGATGCGAAACCGATCGATCCTGCTGGTCGCGATCCTCGTGGTCGCCGCCGCGATGGTGCCCGGGGCCGTGGCCGCTCAACCAGCCGCTGACGCAACGCAGACGACCGACCAACCGGACTGTACGTACCCGGTGACGCTGACTGACGTCACGGGGACGGAGGTCACGATCGAGGAGCCGCCGGAGACGGTAGTCGCGGCTCAGGCGAGCGATGCCCAGATGTTGACCGAACTCGACGTCGGTGAGTCGTTGATTGGAATGCCGGTGGGGCCGTACACCGACCACCTCGAGGTCCCCGACGACGTGACGGACATCTCCGAGGACGATGGAATCACGCCAGTCGCCGAGACGATCATCGACCTCGACGCGGACGTCGTGATCGCCGCAAACACCGTCCTCTTCGTGGACGGCTTCGTCGAGCAACTGCGCGAGGCCGATCAGACGGTCTACGTCTACGACTCGGCAGCGTCGCTCGAGGAGATCGAATCGAACGTCCAGCTGGCCGGCACGCTCGCGAACGAGTGCGAGAGCGCCGAGGCGACCGTCGACGAGATGAACGAGCAACTCGACGTCATCGACGACGTCGTCGCCGAGAGTGAGGAGCGACCGCTCGCCTACTACGTGATGGGAGAGGACGAACTGACGACGGCCGGGACCGGAACGTTCCAGCACGAAATGTTAGAACGTGCTGGGGTCGAAAACATCGCCGAGCGCGACGGTATCCAGGGCTGGGGCGAAATCAGCGAGGAGGTCGTGATCGAGGAGGATCCGGAGTGGCTCATCTACGGTGACGCTCTCGACGAACCGCCGGCGATGACGGCGACCGAAGCGACGACCGCCTGGGACCAGGAGCAGTTCGTCGTGGTCGACAGCAACGCGATGGCTCAGCCGGGACCACACGTCGTCGACGCCATCGAAGAGATTGCGGCGACGGTCCACCCGGAGGCCTACGCCGAGGTCACCGGGGAGGCTAGCGCGGGAGATGCTGACGACGTCGCAAGTGACGACGAGCGTTCGGACGAGACGGCGATCGACGAAATACCCGGCTTCGGTGTCTCCGCTGCGATCGCCGCAATCGTCGCCACGCTTCTGCTCGGCCGGCGAGCCGCGTAACGCTCGGTGGCCGAACCACCTCGGATCGTTTGCGAAGAATTTACTCCCCTCATCACCGAGTCCGTGATATGGTCGAGAACGTCATCTGGCCCGCCTATCTGGACGTAGAGCGGACGCGTGGTGAGGGGCGGCGGGTCCCGCGCGATCTCGCGGTCGAGGAACCGACGATCGACGAGATCGCCCAGGCGGTACAGCAGGTCGGCTACGACGCGACGATCGAACGTGACAAGGCCTACTCGCGGGAGCCCTGGCGCAGGCGCGGTCGCGTCGTGGTTCGGGGTGCGGAGGATTCGACGAAAAACGACCTCGTCCAGGCCGTCGCCGCGTACGTGGCGGCCATGCGAGACTGATGCACCGAGCTGGCTCCGTCGTCGAGACGGCACAGGGTTTGCTCGTCTGTCGGGGGGACGACGACGTCGATATCGGAGCGACCCTCGTCGACGACTCGCTCACCGACGTCGGCCGAATCGTCGACGTGTTCGGACCGGTGGACCGGCCGTACTTCGCCGTCTCACCGGCCCCGGACGTTCACCCGCCACGACTCGTCGGTGAACGACTCTACGTCAGATAGGGCACCCTTTCCCGAATGCGGAGCACACCCGTCCGATCGAATCGACCCACTTTCAACGCACCAGGACGTCGTCGGAACGTAACCGTCGTCAGAACATAACACAGATAGGAGCCCCGTCCAAAGTGGGCTCGATGAACGATAGAAGCCGAATTCTGCTCGCCGTTCTCGCGGTCATCTCGCTCTTTCTCGGCGTCCAGTTCGGCGCCCTGGCGCTCGTCGAACCGTTTCAGGAGGCACACGGTCCCGCCGTGGAGAACCCCGAGGATCCGATCAACAGTGCCGTGTTCTTCGGCGTCATCCTCGTCGCGACGGCGCTCATGCTCGGGGCGTTTCGATACGACGCCGATCGCTTCATCCGATGGCTCATCGTCGGCGTGAGCGTCATGCTCTCGTGGTTCGTCTTCGCCGAACTGCTCCCCGCACTGGTCGTGTTCGCGGGTGTCCACGTCCTCCCGGTACTCGCGGCCCTGCTGCTCGGCCTCGGCTTGCTCGCGCACCCGGAGTGGTACGTGATCGACGCGGCGGGCCTCCTCATGGCTGCGGGTGCGGCCGGACTGTTCGGCATCAGTTTCGGACTGTTGCCGGCACTCGTGTTCCTCGTCGTCCTCGCCGTCTACGACGCTATCAGCGTCTACCGAACCGAACACATGCTCTCGCTCGCGGACGGGGCGCTCGATCTGAAGATCCCGGTCGTGTTCGTGGTGCCGACGACGCTCTCGTACTCCTATCTCGAGGATCCAGGCCCGCTCGACGGAGAGGAACCGCCCACGGACGACGCACCCGAGGAGGTGCCATCGACCGCTGGATCAGCGCCCCGGGACGGTGAACCGTCCCGAGCGGACGGACTACAGCGAGACGCCCTGTTCATCGGCCTGGGCGACGCCGTCATCCCGACGATCCTCGTCGCGAGTGTCGTTACCTTCCTCGAAGCCCCGGTCATCGACGTCCCGCTGCTCGCACTGACCGTCCCGGCACTCGGGGCGATACTCGGGACGATTACCGGCCTCGTCGTACTGATGTACATGGTCCTCCAGGGACGACCCCACGCCGGTTTGCCCCTGTTGAACGGGGGTGCGATCGGCGGCTACCTGCTCGGTGCCGTGGCGAGTGGAATCCCGCTGACGACGGCGCTCGGGCTGTGACGTCTCCGTAGTGCCAACGACGTTGCTTTCTCGAGAGAAGCCAGCTCGTTAGGCGAAGAGCCGGCATCGGGCCCCGCCGTACAGGAGACTCACGGCAGCGAGTAGCTCGTCCCGTCCGCGCCGTCCTGGACGTCGACCCCCAGGGCCTGGAGTTCGTCTCTGAGTTCGTCCGCTCGCTCGTAATTGCCGGCATCACGCTCTCGATCACGGACGTCCAGTAGCAGTTCGACCAGGTCGTCGGCGAGTTCCACGTCGCCGGTTTGCTCGTCGTCGAACGCCAGCCCGAGGACGCCACCGTAGTCCTCTAGGGTCTCGATTCCGCGCCGCAATCCGCGATAGTCGAACGGCCCGTCGGCGTCGACGTGTCTGTTGAGCGCACCCGCGAGTTCGAGGAGTGCCGTCTGTGCCTCGCGCGTGTTGAAGTCGTCGTTCATAGCGCGGGTGAAGTCGGAGACGGCGTCGTCGATCGCCGACCGAAGGGCTTCGTCGGCGACCGTCGCGATCGCGTCCGGCGAATCCAGGACGTCGATCGCGGTCTCGTGAGCACGGGATAGTCGTCGCCAGCGGGTCTCGGCTTCCTCGATCGCCTTCTCGCTGTAGATCTGGGCGCTGTTGTACGACCCGGCCGTGAGGAACGTGCGGACGACGTTCGGCCCCCAACGTTCTATCGCGTCCGCGACGGTGACGAAGTTGCCGAGGCTCGAGGACATCTTCTCCTCGTCGAGTTCGAAGAGCTCGCAGTGTAGCCAGTAGCGGGCGAACTGCCGGCCCGTCGCCGCCTCCGACTGTGCGATTTCGTTCTCGTGGTGGGGAAAGACGAGGTCGCGACCACCGACGTGGACGTCGATCGTCTCCCCGAGGTGAGTCATGCTCATGGCGGAGCACTCGATGTGCCAGCCGGGTCGGCCCTCGCTCCACGGCGACTCCCACGTCTGGGCCGTCTCGCAGGCCTCGGTCGCTGGCGCCGCTCCTTCGTGGCGATGTTCTTCGATCGCGTCGGGTGCGACGCCGTCAGCTTTCCACAGCGCGAAGTCGGCGGGGTGGCGCTTCTCGGATTGTTCGTCGGGATCTCCCTGCGATTCGATGTCGTCGATCGACTGGTTCGAGAGGCGGCCGTACTCGTCGAATGCGGTCACGTCGAAGTAGACGGATCCGTTCGACTCGTAGGCGTAGCCGCCGTCGACGAGCGTCTGGATCAGGTCGACGATCTGGGGAACGTGCTCGGAAACGCGGGGATAGACCTCGGCTCGAAGCAGGTTCAACGCGCGCATGTCCGTGATGGTCCGCTGGATGTAACGCCGTGCGACCTCGGCTTCGGACTGACCGAGATCGTCCTCCCCGACGCGAGCGACGATTTTCTCGTTGACGTCGGTGAAATTCTCGACGTGGCGGACCTGGTAGCCCAGTTGGGAGAGCCAGCGATGCATGACGTCGACGTGGACCCACGACCGGGCGTGGCCCAGGTGGGGCGGATCGGAGACCGTCAGGCCACAGTAGTACAGGGTAACTGCGTCGGGGTCCTGTGGCTCGAACGGCTCCGTCTCACCCGTCAACGTGTTCGTCACGTGCAGGGTCATTGCGTGAGGGTACCCGTGGCTGACAGATAAAGCGTTGGATGCGGAGGGCCCGCTGGAAATGGACGACCGATTCGGCCGGGGCGTCGTCGGTCGACTCGTGACGATCGATCCGGGGTCAGACCGATCGGTCGGGGACGTATTCGAACGCTCGCTCGATCACTCGAAGCGCGTTCGCACCGTCGCGTCGCGGGACGACGAGGACCGAACGTCGACCGTCGACGAACGACCCGGCGTGGATCTCCACGCTCGCAACCTGGCACTGACCGATTACGCTCGCGAAACCGGCGGCGTCGATGGCCCCGCTCGCGACGATCGCGGTTCGATCTCCAGCACCCGGTCCGAGTATCGTTTCACCCACCTGGAGGAGTGCATCGTTCGGATCGTCGACCGGTTCGATACCGCTCTGCATCGTTACGCGAACCGCCTGGCTGGTCGTTTCGAACGGCGGAAGCTCCTCGGCGTACCGACGAAGGGCCGTCGAGACGGCGTCGACCTCGCCGTCGACGTCGAGAAATCGTGCGACAGCCGTGTAGTTACAGATATCTGCCCGAAGTGCCTCGACGAGGAACGGATAGTCGTCGACGGCGTCGCGAGTAGCGGCTGCGAGGGACATGTCGACGAGGGCGTGGCGAACCCGCTTAAACCCGCTGAAATGCCGTCAGGGTGGAACCCGCGTCGGCTCTCGTCACTGCCCGACCGACCTCATCGGACGATTGTGACGGTCGTCGATCGAGATAGTCACTGGGAGTGACTGGTGGGACCTCTCGCGTCGACTATCGGGACCCGCACTGCCGCTGCCGCGCTGTACGGACCAACACTTGCCAGTCAATCGGTTCCACTGGTCTCGCGTTCCAGTCGTTCGAGATAGGTTTCGACGAACGCGTGACGGTCCGCGGCCAGCCGTCGACCGGCGTCGGTGTACATCCGGTCACGAAGCGACAGGAGCTTCGATTCGATGTGCTCGACCGACGTCGAGTCCTCGACCGCCGTCCTGGGGGCTGTCGAACCGGCGAGATCGAGTATCGGCTGTCCGAATTCGGCGCCGTGTGTGAACGCGCGTGCGATCCCGATCGCCCCGATGGCGTCGAGGTTGTCGGCATCGCAGAGGACGCGCGCCGCTGGCGTTTCCGGTTCGACGTCGTTCGAGTATCGATGTGACCGAATGCAGTGGCAGACGGCGTCGACGGTGTCCGGATCCCAGTCCGTCAGTAACTCTCTGGTTCGGCGTGCGCCCCAGGCCGCGTGGTCGTCGATCGTGCCGGCGGCTTCGTGGCTCCGACCGATGTCGTGCAAGTAGACGGCGAGTTCGAGAACCGACTCGTCTACGTCGGCGCGGTCCTGGACGAGTCGGTCGGCGAGTCGCTCGACACGCAGGACGTGATTCCAGTCGTGGGCAGGCGAGGCGCCCTCGAAGTACGAACGGGCCTCCGCACGAACCGCCTCGTGAGTGCTCGCGTTCATCGATCGACCTTCCACCGTATCAGGACGCCGTCGTCGAGTTTCTCGATCCCGTCGAGCGTGAGTTCGGGAAACGATTCGACGAATCCCGGGCCGTCTACCAGCGTCGGCGCGTCTCTGCCACCGATCACCGACGGTCCGAGGAAGGTCGACAGTTCGTCGACCAGGCCGTCTTCGAACAGCGAGAAGATCAGTTCACCGCCACCCTCGACCAGCACGTCCTCGATACCCGCCTCCTGCAGCGTGGTGAACGCTCGAAGGAGGGCTACCTGCTCGGAGCCAGCCGTGACGAGCTCGGCCCCGCTGGCGGCGAGTTCGGCCCGTCGGTCGGCCGGCGCGTTTTCACTCACGAGCAAATAGGTCCGTGCCTCGTCGTCGAGGACGGTCGCATCGGTCGGCGTGCGGCCTCGCGAGTCGGCAACGACGCGTACCGGATTCGCCGACCGACCGTTCTCGACGCGGTCGTCTCGTCGTTCCGGATCCTTCACGGTGAGACTGGGATCGTCTGCATGGACGGTTCCCACCCCGACGACGACCGCGTCACTCGCCGCCCGTAACCGGTCGACACGATCGAAGTCTTCGGGGCCGCTGATCGCGTGCTGGACCCGGTTCCGGGTAGAGAGTTTACCGTCCGCACTCATCGCGGCGTTGACGACGACGTGCATTATCGAGCACACGTTCGCCCACCATCGTACATAGTCGATTCGATACCGTCGTCGATCCCGCCGAACTGGCCGTGGGTCGGGCGCATCGGTTACGACGGCGTGGTCCTGAACGGCGATGCGCTAGCAGTCTCCGACGGTACTCTCGCACTGACTGTAACAGGAGTGTGTATGTACAGGTAAAGAACAAAACGGCGGGAGAGACTGTTTGGAATTCGTGACTGTCAACGCGACGTATGTCTCTGATCGACGTCTCGTCGAAGCGCCGCCGGCATCGAGCACGGCCGTCCGAGCAGGTGGTGCTCGTGGCTGACGACCACATTGCACGTTCCGTCGAGACGGTGTATCTCTGCAGCGACGGACGATATCGAACGGGCTGGCAGGTCGATCGTCACCTCACGTTCGGCCACTGGCGCGACTGCATGCGAGAACCGGCGACCGACACCTGGTTCGTCGAGCGCGAGGACGGATGCTTGCTCTCGCTGTCGTCCGTCTCGGTGACGTCGCTTCCGGACTGGATCGAACTCAGGTCGAACGGTCTCGGCGTGTGGATCGCCGACCGTCGTCGAACGACGCCCGTTGGCAGACACGTCAGCCGTCGAACACTCGAAGACCGTTCTCAAGGATGAGTATGTTCACCAGTGCGGTTCTGAGGGCCGACTCGAATGGTCGCCCGTGAAGCGCCGCCACATCCTCGGATCGATCGGTCTCGCCGCCTCCGGCTCCCTGCTCGGCTACGCCAGCCGCGAGACCGGCGAGACCGTTCGAGTTCGCGTCTTTCGATCCGAACGGGCAGCCACGCACGAATCGCTCGTGCACAACGTAACGGCCGTCCTCGACGTCGCGTTCGACCTCCCGTTCTGGGAGCTAGACGTCAGCGACGGGGGCGTCGTAGCGATCGACCGCGAGCACGCGGCGAGTGCTGTCACCAGCGGCGAGTGGCCGAGTCTGGTGGGCCGCGGTGTGATCGGGGCGGGTTCCGTCGAGCCAGTCTGGGACGTCAACCTCCTCGTCACGGCCGGCCGGATGGATGAGGGCCCGACCGGATACGGTCTTCCCCACGTCGCCGCTGTCGGCGGCGCACAGCACATCTCGAAACTCGACCCAGCATCCGTCGGGTCTCGCCCCGTTTCGCTGTCTAGACCCACGTTCAGTGCACACGTCCTGGTACACGAGGTCGGCCACGCGCTGGGACTCGCCCACGACCACGGGGCT
>SLIS01000062.1 GCA_007135505.1 Halovivax sp. | reverse complement strand
TCGCCTGATTTTTCGCCGGTTTGCCGACGAGTCGCTCGTCGTCGTCGGTAAACGCGACGACCGACGGCGTCGTCCGGTCGCCCTCGGCGTTGACGATGATCTCCGGGTCGCCCCCTTCCATCACCGCGAACGCGCTGTTCGTCGTCCCCAGGTCGATCCCGAGAATCTTGTTGCTTGCCATCAGGACGGGCTTGTTCGCACTTGGTTTTAAATCTTTAGGCCCATAGACGTTTTTACTTTGTATTATTTCTAAATTGGCGTGTGAGGCGTGTTACCACCGACTATCGGGAAATCGGAAATGGCGATTAGTAACGGAAGACGGACCACCAGCCGGACCCGACACGCACCGAATTCGCCCGCATTGGAACGGTTGGTTTCGGCTCGGCTGGAGCGTGAAGCGGACTGTTCAGTGCGCTACTGGCCGTCCTCGTCGACGACGTCGCCGCCGAGTTCGATCGTCTCGGAGTCGGTGACCGCCGATTCGTCGACCGTACCGCCCAGTTCGATGGCGTCGTTCCCGTCGACCGACTTCCCGCCGTCGGCCGCCCGGTCGGTGTCGCGGTCAGTGCCCGCGCTTCCGTCCTCGTCAGCACTGTCCCGCTGGCCGGAGTCGGCGCGGTCGCCGTCGGCCGACGCTCGATCGAACTCCCAGTCGTCGACGTCGGCATCCGCTTCAGAGTTCGGATCGGAGTCATTCCCCTCGCCCGGAGAGGCCGCAGCGTCCGCCCCCGAATCCGTCCCGTCACTCGGATCGTCGTCCGCCTCGCCCTCGTCTGACCCCTCTCCGGCGAGGGCGCCGTTGCTCACCGTCACCTGGGCGTTCTGGATCACCTTGTCGCCCATCTCGTAGCCGGGCGTGAACACCTCGGCGATCGAGCCCTCCGGTTCGTCGCTGTCGATCCGGACCATGACCTCGTGGCGCTGTGGATCGACCTCACTCCCGGGCTCCGGATCGATCTCCTCGACGTTCTCGTCCTCCAGGACGCGATCGAACTCGCGGAGCGTCATGTCGACGCCTTCCCGTAGCGAACCGGCGTCGTCGCTGTCTTCCTCGAGTGCGCGTTTCAGGTTGTCGCGGACGCCGACGAGACGGGTCACGAGATCCTCCGTCGCGCGGGTCTTGAGCTGCTCCTGGCGCTTTTTCGCCCGCTTCTTGTAGTTCTGGAAGTCGGCTTGCTTACGCTTGAGGGCCGATTCGAGCTCGTCGATTCGATCCGCCCGTCTCGACAGTTCGTCCTCGAGTTCGTCGATACGGTCGTCGCGGTCGCCGAGTTCGCCCTGCAGGTCGTCGATCGTCCCCGCCTGCTCGTCGTTTCGCTCGCGGAGGTCGGCGAGTTCCTCGCGCTGGTGCTCGACCGTCTCGTTGACCTCTCGTGCGGTCTCGACGACGCTCGTCACTTCCTGGGCCAGTTCGGCGTCGTAGGCCGCGACGCGGTCGACGAGTGCCTGTAGTTCCGCCGCCGAATCCGGTCCCTGTTCGGGTGAGTGTTGTTGCTCGTCGACTGACTCGGCCGTCGCACCGGTTTCGTCGGCGTCGGTCGCGTCCGCATCGACTGCCGAATCGCGATTTACCGTCGAGCCGTCCCGTCGTTCGCGGTCACTGGAAGGCGGTTCGTCGTCCGCGTCAGTCCCGGACTCGGCGGACGCCTGTGACTCGTCGGCCGCCTCGGGCCCGTCTTCCGCCCGGCGTCCCCGGGCCGTAGAGTCCGCGCCCTCGTCATCGCTCATGTCGGGGCCAAGGAAGACCGGAAATAAAAGGATTGAGGTCCCGGCCTCTCGCGCTCGTCTGTATCTCCCCCGACCCGAGTCAGGGGTAATAACGGCCTTACAAAGCGGTTCCCGGTCGTCGATTCACCGAATGCCCACCCGGACCGAGCGAGCAGACGCATCGACGAGGGAGTTGCTCGTACTGCTTTCGGTGGTGTTCGTCACGTTCGCCCTGATGGCGACACTCCTCGCGCCCTATCTCTACGGCTCCTCACCCTCGAACTCGAACGATTTCGACGGTGAAGCGGCGGCATCCGATCCGGCACCGGCCGTCGAAGCGGAGGTAATCACGCTCGGTCCGTCCGAGTGGTCGACGCACGCCGGCGAGCGAATCGACGGCTCGATCGAGATCGTCGGCGCGGTCGAGGACTCGATCGAGGTCGGGATCGGGACGGTCGTCGACGGCTCGCTGTTCGCGGAGACGGTCGCCGACGATGTCGCGATCGGCGACGATGCCCGCATCGAGGGAGCGCTCGTGATCGACGCGGTCGACGGGGGAACGATCACAGTCGAAGACGACGCGTGGATCGGCGATACGATACGCGTCGGTGGAATCGTCGACGGTGCGTTCGACCTACACGACGCAGCCCGGGTCGGGGACGACGTGAGACTGGGCGATCTCCGGGGCGGTGCCGAGGCGTCGATCGAGGACGGTGCCGAGATCGGCGGCGACCTGCACGTCGGGACGATAGCGGACGGCGAACTCGACGTGGAGGGCGACGCAACGATCCACGGGGACGTCGTCGTCGACCGGATCGGCGAAGACGGTGAACTCGAGGTCGAGGACGCGACCGTCCACGGAGACGTGATCGTCGCCTCGATCGACGAAGGTGGGGAGGTCGACATCGACGAGGATGCCGTCGAGGGCGACGTTGTCGTCGACGAAGGGGCCTAACGGCTGGACGAGGAAACGGCCGCGACCGTCGTGAGGGCCGTCTCGGCCGGGACCAATCAACTGCAAGGAGGTATATCAGGCACCCAGTTGCGGTTGGATGATCGTAACTAGTTCCTACATTTCCGTATAGGATCACATGAGATAATGATTTGTTCGCGCGCGTTGGTCCTGATTGTGCATGAGAGACGATGAGACACTCGTCGACAGGCGAACAGTACTGATCGCAACTGGCGGAGGACTCGTCTCCGTGGCCGGCTTCCAGGGAAGCGCGAGTGCGCTCCAGGATAGTCTCACGGTAACGGCCGTCTGGACCGACGACGAGGAGGAAGACTTCCTCGCCGTCGTCGACCACGTCGAGGAGGAGACCGGCCTCGACATCAACTACGCGCCGCGTGACACTGAAACCCTCCTGACGGAGACCCTGATGGACTACGAGGCGGAGGTCGCGACCGCGGACATCGTCGTGATGCCGATGGAAGGGCGCGTCCGCCGGGACGGACAGGGAGGTCACCTGGAACCGGTGGGTGATCTGTGGGACGAGGAGGACTACTCCCCCGATCACGCTCAAGTGACCGTCGAGGACGAGGTGTA
>SLIS01000307.1 GCA_007135505.1 Halovivax sp. | reverse complement strand
GCCATCGGTTGCACCCCGTCGTACTGTCTGTACCTGGCCGAAGCAGCCGAGGAGCGCGGGATCGACATTCGCGACCTGCCGCTTTCGACCGTCGTCATCGGCGCGGAGCCGTTTACCGATCCGATGCGCAAGGAGATCGAGGCTGCCCTCGACGTCACCGCCATCGATATCTACGGACTTTCGGAGCTGATCGGTCCCGGCGTCTCCGTCGAGTGCGCCGAGGCACAGGACGGGATGCACGTCTGGGAGGATCACTTCTACCCCGAGATCGTCGATCCCGACACGGGCGAGCCGCTGCCGGAAGGTGAGCGGGGCGAACTCGTGTTGACGTCGCTCACGAAGGAGGCGCTCCCGGTGCTGCGATACCGGACCGGCGACGTCACCAGCCTCACGTCCGAGACCTGCGACTGCGGACGGACCGCGGTGCGGATGGACAATGTCAGCGGGCGGGTCGACGACCTCCTCATCGTCCGCGGGGTCAACGTCTACGCGAGCAGCGTCGAGGAGGTCATGATCGACATCGACGACGTCGCGCCGTACTACCGCATCGACCTCTACCGCGAGGGCTCGCTCGACACGATGGAGATCACCGTGGAACGCCACGAGGACGCCGACATGAGTCAGGACGACCTCCGCGACCTGATCGAGAATCGGTTGAACGAAGTCCTGAACGTCACGGTCGACGAACTGAACGTCGTTCCCTACGGGGCCATCGAGCGCCACGAGACCGGGAAAGTCAAACGCGTCTTCGACCACCGCTGAGCTGTTGTCGCAATCGTCGGCGCAATCGTTCGGACGGTTCGATCGACGGTCTCCAGTCCGTCGTTTGCTTCCGACCCGATCGCTGCCTACGGCCGATAGACGCGACCGCGGAACGTCGCGATCCGATCGTCCGCGGCCGTCACGACGACCTCGTACTCACCCGTGACCCTGGTTTCGTGGGTTCGCTCCGCGGTGGCGGTGAGCGTCGTGCCCACGTCGACCGCTTCGAGAAACGAGACGTTCGTCTCCAGGGCGAACGCGTCGTCCCCGTCCGCGTTGGACGCCGCGGCGAAGGCCGCGTCGGCGAGTGAATTGATCGCACCGCCGTGGGGAATGCCGTGAAAGTTCAGGTGATCCTCGGTGAGTTCCATCCGGGTCGTCGCCGTGCCGGAGCTGATGTCTACCAGGTCGATTCCGAGGAGCGCACAGTAGGCGTCGTCGCGAATCTGTGCCTCGCGTTCGGGGGAGACGGTCTCGTCCATGCCGGTATCTGGCGTGGCACCACTATGAATGTCGGTCCCGCTCGCTCGGCCGGATCGAACCGCACCCGGTTCGGAAACAGCGAGCGTGTCCCCGTTGGCGGTCCGGTCCTCGCGACTGGCGACCTGATCCGGGAGGTACATTCTTCCCGGGCGGGACCGTTGCTGGGGCCATGACCGACGGTGCGACCGACCTGGACCGCCGTATCCGCGTCGACCACGTCGGTATCGCGGTGGCCGACCGCGAACGGCTGGCGTCGATCCTCGAACTCCTGGGGGGAGAGCTCATCGCCGACGAGCCCGCGGAGGGCTTCCGGTGGATCCAGTACGAACTCGGCGGATTGAGTCGAATCGAACTGATCGAACCGACCGCCGAAGACACGTTTCTCACCGACTTCCTCGACCGGAACGGCCCCGGACTCCACCACGTCACCCTCGAGGTGGCATCGATCGACGACGTGGTCGAGTACCTCGCCGCACACGACGTCCGCGTCGTCGACCGGGCCGACCACGACGGGTATCGGGAGGCCTTCGTGTCACCGCGGTCGACGGGCGGTATCCTGTTCCAACTCATGGAGTACGAGTCCGGCTACTGCGACGCCTACGGTGAACCGGGCGTCGGGGATGATCTCCTCGTCGATCACGCGTTCATGGAGTAACCAGGCCTATTCGCTACTGAAAAGTCGCTGCGTCGTCCTCACGCTCGAGTCCACAACGTGCCCCGTCACCCGCCTTCAGAAACGTTATCGGCGTCCGCCGCCGAGGACCGCACCGATGAATCGCGTCGACGGCTACGCACACGGCACTGGCGACCACTGTGGGTCGACGTCGCTTCGCAACCTCGCGGAGCACTACGACTGGTCGCTGGACGAACCGACCTGCTTCGGACTCGCGTCCGGGCTCGGCTTCACCTACTTCGAACTGCCCGAGCGCCCGCACTGGGGGTTCTTCGGTCGTCCGCTCTGGATCGAGGACGCCTTCTTCGACCACCTCGGAATCGGTTACGAACTCCACCGCGAGGAGCCCTGGGACGCGGTCGTCGACCGCCTCCGAACGCGGACGGCGGCCGGGGAGCCGGTGCTGGTGTACACGGATATCCACTACCTCGAGTACTTCGACACGGACACCCACTTCGCCCCGCACACCCTGCTCGTCGTCGGCGTCGAGGACGAGACAGTCGTCCTATCGGACAGCGAGTTCGACACGCTCCAGCGGGTGCCGCTCGACCGACTGCGATCGGCCACGTCGTCGACGTTCGTCTTCGACCTCGGGAACCGCCACGTCGTCGTCACCGACCCCGAACCGAGCGTCGAACTGGCCGACGCCGCTCGAACGGCGATCGTCGACACGGCCCGCTACATGCTCGATCCCGAGTCACGCGACCGGCCCCTGGGCCCCGGTACCCACGGCCTCGCGGGAATCCGCCGATTCGCCGACGACCTTCCCGCGTGGATCGATCTCCCGGATCCACAGTGGTCGGTGCGCTTCGCCTACCAGAACGTCGAGCGCCGGGGCACCGGCGGCGGCACCTTCCGGCGTCTTTACGCCCGATTCCTCGATTCGATGGCCACGGTACTCCCTGAAATCGATCCGGAGCTGGCCGACCGGATGCACGCGATCGCCGACGACTGGAGTGCCATCGGGGAGACGTTGAAAGCGGCGAGCGAACTCGAATCCGCTGACACGCCGGCCTTCGAGGCACACCTCGACGAGGCGAGTGAGGCGACTCACGCCGTCGCCGACAGCGAGGCGGAATGCTATCGGGAGCTTCTCACGACGGTCCAGAATAGCGAGTGACAGGCCGGTGACCGCGGCGATGCGGTCGCCGTCGATCACGGCGTGATGGTGTGTCTCTCCCACGCCCCATCCCGCATCTACACGTTCGACGCCAGTCGTCTCATCGCTTTGGGCTCGGCTTCCGATTTTCCGATACCACCGTTTGCCGCTCGGGTTCGTTCCCGCCGGTCGCACCGCTCGCGTAGTAACCCGCACCAGAAACCGCTCGTATCGTC
>SLIS01000409.1 GCA_007135505.1 Halovivax sp. | reverse complement strand
CGTCAGGTCGACGTCCCGGAGCGCGGCCGTCCCGGCCCCTGCCGGTCCGTATCGCTTCGTGACGCCCTCGAGTCGGAGTTCGGTCACGGTTCGTCACCCACCGTCGTCCCCTCCCGTTCGCGTTCGCACCCGCCGTTCACGGTCGTGGTCCCACGCACGCTCGTGTCCGCAGTCGCGCCGACGCGGTCGATGACGACGAAACTCGCCGCGGTGACGAGCAAGAGGAGCGTTCCCATGGCGATCGCGGGCCCGGATCGGCGACCGAGGTAGCGTTCGACGGCGACTGGCATCGTGTAGCTCTCGCTCCCGCTCGCCAAAATCACCGTCGACGAGAACTCGCCGATCGAGATGGCGAACGCGAACGCTGCGCCGGCGAGGATCCCGCCTCTGATCAGCGGGAGCTCGACGTCGATCAGCGCCCGAACGCGCGAGGCGCCGAGCGCGCGGGCAGACTCGATCATCGCCGGATCGAGCGTCGAGAGGGACGGCGAGACGATCCGGGTCACGAACGGGTAGGCCGCGACCGCGTGGGCGACGACGATCGCGACCGCTCCCGTCACCTGGAATCGCCACCCGCCCGGCAGCGAGATCCCGAACACCAGCCCCTGCACGAGCCCGATACCGAAGACGATGCCGCTGACGGCGAGCGGGAGCATCGCGAGCGCGTCGACGAACCGACCCCACCGGCCGGCGCGAACCGTCGTCACCGAGACGACGACGCCCATCGGGACCGCCACGACGAGCGTCGCGATCCCGAAGAGCACCGAGTTCCGGATGGCCGGCAACGGACGCGTCTGGAAGGACTCCCCCTCGAGCTGGCGCTCGAGCAAGAACGCGTAGTGGCGGAGCGTGAAGCCGGAGCCGTCGGTGAGACTCCCCGCCACGAGGCTCGCCATCGGGCCGACGAAGACGACCAGCGCGAGGAGGCCGTAGCCGACGACGGCGAGTCGCGTCGGCGTGAGCGCCGTCCGCAGGTCAGGAAACAACGGCTCTCTCGGCGGTGGCGACGGCGCTCGAGCGAGGCCGGCGGTGGACGACTCGTAGCGGAGGTAGGCGTAGGTGAGCCCCAGCGAGAGGATCGTCTCGAGGACCGCGAGCGTGGCGGCTTCGGCGTAGTCGAGACGCTGGATGCGATCGTAGATCCAGACCTCGACGGTCGCGAGTTGCAGCCCGCCGAGGGCGAGCACGATGGGGAACGTCATGAACGTAAAGATGAACGTCAGCAGGGCGCCGGTGAGGACGGCCGGCGCGAGCTGTGGGACGACGACGTCCAGAAAGGCCCGCCGTTCGCTCGCCCCGAGGCTCCGGGCGGTCTCGATCGTCCTGGCGTCGACGGACTCCCAGGCGGCGACGGTGAGCCGGGCGACCAGCGGCGCGTTGTAGAAGGCGTGGGCGAGGATCACGATCGCGAGCGGGTTCGACTCGATGAACGCGTACGGGCCGAGGCCGACGAGGCCGAGCAGGCCGTTGAGGGTACCCGCACGCCCGAACGTGGCGTAGAACCCGACGGCGACCAGGATCCCCGGCAGGACGAACGGGAGGATCGTCAGCGACCGGAGGGTCCGCCGGCCGTAGAACTCGTAGTTCGCGAGGACGTACGCGGCCGGAATCCCGAGCGCGACGCTCGCGACCGTCGACAGCGCGGCCTGGTAGGCGGTGAAGCCGAACAGCCCCAGCCGAACGCCCGGCGTCTCGACGGCGAGCCACGGAACCGGGACGTTCACGCCGGGGATCGGGTACTCGAGCGACGGCGAGATCGAAACCGACGTGAGCCAGCCCGCGATTGCACCCAGGTGCGTCCCGACCGCCAGCGGCTCCGCGAACACGTCGGCCAGGGCTCCCACGTAGAACGGGTCGGTCAGGACGTCGACGAAGTGACCGAGCGTCGGCGTACCGTCCTCGACGACGGCGTTGGCGAAGACGACGCCGACGGGGACGTAGAGCATCACGAGGAGGACGACCGCCGTTCCGAGCGCGGTGACGCCCAAAGCGTGGCGCTCGAGCCACGTCCGGACGCGGTCGTGATAGATCGCGAGCTGGGCGACTGGTGACGGTGACACGGTGGCGGTGTCCGTTACCGGCCGGCGAACTCGCGCGCCCAGTCGTCGACCCAGCCGTCGAGATTTTCGCGGAGGTCGTCGTAGCCGACCGTCACCGGTTCTGGCGGCACGTGGGCGTACCGATCGAACGCCTCGTCTACGTCGACGTACTCCTCGTCGACCGCGGGGAACTGGACGTTTCGCTGGGCGATCTCGGCTTGCGCCGTGTTCGAGAGGACGAAGTCGAAGAAGTCGTAAGCGAGGTCGACGTTCGCGGTGTCCTCGAAGATCGCCATCCCCTCGGGGTTGGCGTACCCCTGATCGTCCGGGAACGCGACTTGGTGGCGCGTCAGGTCGTGACCCTCGGCGCTCGCGAACACCTGGTCGGTCGAGTAGGAGACGACCATCGGCCGCTCTTCTTCCATGTACGCGCCGTAGTACGAGTCGGTCCAGTCGTCGAGGATCCGGACGCCGTTGTCCCCGAGTTCGTCCCAGTACTCGAGGTAGCCGTCCTCGCCGAAGGCGTCGATCGTCCACAGGAGGAACGCCTGTCCGGGGTCGGAGGTCTGGGCGTTCTGGGTCAACAGCGCGCCCTCGTAGTCGGGTTCGGTCAGCGACTCGAGCGTCTCCGGTTCGTCGACCTCGCTCTCGTCGTAGACGAGGCAGATGTAGCCCGTGTCGTAGGGGAGCACGCGGCCGTGCGGATCGCCCATTTCGAGTCCGTCGCGGACGCGGTCGGCTCGCTCGACCGACGCGAGGTCGAGTTCGCGGAACAGCCCGCCGTCACCGTCGTCGAGGCCGTCGTCCACCGTGACGAGGTCGTCGACGTTCAGCCCGAGGTAGACGTCGGCGTCGATCCCCTGGCCCGCGTTCGCCTGCTGGACGTAGTGGGCGATCCCCTGGTCGGGGAGCTGCGTCCACTCGAGTTCGGCGTCCGGGTGCTCCTCCTCGAACGCCTCCTTGAGCCACGGCCCCGCCGGGTTCTCCCCGTCGATCATCGACTCGTAGGTGACGACGGTGAGCGTCGTGTCGTCCTCGGTTCCGTCGTCCTCGGTTCCGTTGTCATCGGTTCCCCCGGTTCCGTCGTCGTCGCGACTGAGACAGCCGGCGAGGCCGAGTGCCGCGCCGCTGCCGAGTGTGCCAACGAACGTTCGTCGATCCATTACTCGGTTGTTACACTGGGTGGTATTAACCGCTGTGATCGGCCGTTGCCGCGCTGG
>SLIS01000094.1 GCA_007135505.1 Halovivax sp. | reverse complement strand
GGGCCGGGCTTGCACCATCTCGGCGTGAACGTCGAAAATATAACCGAAGCCGTCGACCAGTTGACGGCGGTCGGCGGAGACGTGATTATGGAGGACACGATCCCCGACGTTCGGACCGAAGCGACATTTCATCCGGGGTCGCTGTTCGGTCTCCAGTTGCAACTCGTCGAGTGGGACGAATCGGTCGGCCCAACGGCTCGAGAACACATCGAGGCGATGCAGGAGGCGGCAGAAGCCGGCCGACTGTAGCGACGCCGAGGAAGACCGCGACTACTCGAGTTGTTCGCCAACGTGGTCGATCGTCTCCAGAATTTCCTCGACGTTTGCGGTCGTCGGCGGGAGGAGTGCGAGCGTCTCCGCGATACCGTCGTAGCGCTCGAAGAGGTGGTCGACGTCGTCCGGGTGGCCAGCGATCGCGATCTCATCGAGGAGATCGTCGTCCACGGCGGCGCGCGCCTCGTCCTTCTCGCCGGCATCCCACCGGTCCCGGATTCGATCGGCCGTCTTGCGGAAGCCGTGCTCCGCGACGGCATCGTAGTGGAAATCGCCCATCCCGCCAACGTAGAACGCGATCATCTCTCGACACCGAGCTCTGGCTCGGTCGCCGTCCTCGAGGATGCACGTCGTCACCCACGGGACCGTCGCTACCGACGTCGGATCTCGATCCTGTTTCCGGGCCCCGCGATCAACGTGCTCGCGCAAGTCGGGAAGCGCGGAGACCGGGATGCGGTTCGGCATCCAACCGTCGCCGAAGCCGCCGACGAGTTCGGCGTTTGTCTCTCCCTGCGCGGCGACGTAGATCGGCACGTTCGATCGCAACGGTGTGAACCGCAGCCGAAAGTGGCGAAGATCGAACACACGACCGTCGTAATCGACGCGCTCGCCAGCGAGAACTTGTCTCACGATTTCGAGAGTTTCGCGCTGGCGGCGGAGCGCCGGCTGGAATTCGACGCCGTGCCAGTTCTCGATCACGTCCGGCCCCGATAGCCCAAGTCCAAGGATCGCTCGGCCTTCGGTAAGTTCGTCGAGCGTCGCCGCCGCCTGCGCGAGGAGTGTCGGCGATCGTGAGTGGACAGGAACGATGCCAGATCCGAGTCCTATTCGTTCCGTGTGAGCGGCCAGGTACCCAAGTCGGGTGAACGCTTCGCGACCCCACGTCTCGGGAGCAAGGACGAGGTTGTATCCCGCGGCTTCCGCCGCTGTTGCGAGTCGACACTGCTCCACCGTGGTAACGTCGCCAGTGGCCGGGAGCGGCAGCGCAAGGTCGTATGATACCATACCACAGTACACCGTAAGAGAGTGGCTTAGTTATTCCGTAATCGCCAATCGCCGCGTGATTAATACGCTATCCGTGTGATCTACATCTGCACTATGACGGACGACTCACCAAGAGTACCGGTCGTAACGGCGAAATCGCAGCTCCCGGAGGAACACCGGCATCACTACGAGCGAATCGAGAACAGCCGTGGACACGTCAGCGGACCGTTCGCCGTCCTCCTCAACAGTCCCGAACTAGGTGGGCGGATCGCAGACGTCGGAACGCACGTTCGATTCGAAGGGACGCTAACGGATGCAACGCGGGAGTTGGCGATACTCGTCACGGCTCGAGAACTCGACTGTGCGTTCGAGTGGGTCTATCACGAACCGCTGGCCAGGGAGGCGGACGTGAATGAGGCCGCGATTGACGCCGTGGTGACCCGAGCGGCGACGGACGAGCTGGCCGAACGTGAAGCGGTCGTCGTACAGTACGGTCGTGAGCTGTTTGACGATCATGAGGTCTCCGACGAGGTGTTTCGATCGGCTGCCGAGCGATTCGGTGTCCGAGGTGTGACAGAGCTAACGGCGACGATGGGTTACTACAGCATGTTAGCCTGCGTACTCAATGCGCTCGAAGTACTGCCGGACGGAGGAGAACCGGGGTCCTGGTGAACGCTTAGTTCGCCCGACGAAACAACACTCCGGCGACGATCAAAGCCAGACCCATCAAGCCGGCGAGAACGGCGAATAGCGACGCGATACCACCGTAATCGAGCGTCGTCCCGGCGACCGCGGCGCCGAGCGCGCCGACGCCGAACATGCCGAAATAAATGTAGCCGAACGAGAGCCCATGGCTGTCTGCCGTGACGTACTCCGCGACGAGCGTTTGCATGATCGGAGCCAGCGCATAAATGAAGAATCCAAGGATGGTACAGATGATTAGCAGCGGAACGATACCGGCGTTGGACGCCGGAACGAACAGCGCGGACGCGAACAGTAACGTGACGAACGTGATAAGCAACGCGAGTTCCGGTCTCCCCCTGTCGCTGAACATGCCACCCGCGTACTGTCCGAAGACGCCGATCAGTAACAGTCCCGAGTAGGCCAGTTGTCCCGCCTCGATCTCCTGCTCGCCGACGGATATCGGCTCGAAAATCGGCAAGTCCGTGAGCACGTCCGGCAGGAACGTGAAGATTCCGCGGTAGTAGACGCCGTACAGCATCTGTACGACGAAGACCAGGACGAATCCGCCGACGAACAGCGAGCGCGTATCGGTGGCGACGATCCGAAGCGAGTCGACGAGATCGGACGTCGACCCAGTCGGTGCGCCGGAATCAGATGCGGTTCCTTCCTCGATCGGTAACACGAAACCGATCAGAACGCAGGCGGCTGCCGGGAGGGTGAGGAGTAACGCGACAAGTCGCCAATCAAAGAACGCGAGGAGGATGATCGCTGCGAGCGGCAGAACGACCATTCCGATGTTTCCGCCGGCACCGTGAAGAGCGAGGACTTTCCCCCGCTCGTCCACCTGGCGGCTGATCAGTGAGAGTCCAGATGGGTGATACAGGCTGGCAGCGGCACCCCAGAGCATCAACGTCACGGCGAGCGCCTCGATGGATTGGAGCACGCTCAGCGATGCAAACGCAACCCCCATCCCGCCGATGGACAGCAGTACGAGTTTTTTCGAGCCGTATTTGTCCGCCAAAAGGCCCGAGACCGGTGCGAAGAGCCCGATCAAAGCGTACCCCGCACCGACGACGATGCCGAGGACGGTCGCCGAGGTGTCGAACGTTGCGAGCCAGATCGGTATGAACAGCGGGATTACCAGTTCGAATCCGTGGAAGACTCCGTGACCGAGACCGGTGAAAGAGGCGATGGATAGATCGTTACGTTCCATTGATACTGTCTCACGAATCGTCTTATGAATATCTTGCTGGTTACGGTAAGTCTCCGGGTCGACGCGCGCAACGGATATTCGCCGCTCCCGATTCCGTACGCTGAG
>SLIS01000297.1 GCA_007135505.1 Halovivax sp. | reverse complement strand
TCCCACTGTCGGCCAAGGAGGGCGAGAATATGGACGAAGTGTACGAAAACATCGCGGAGTACTTCGGGTGAGATGATGCCGGGAGCAACGAAAGCTAACGACGACCGTCGCGACGGCGTCCAGATCGACCTCATCAGCGGCGAGCGAATGGACGGGCTAGCCAGTATGGAGAAGATTCGAATGATCCTCGACGGTGTCCACGACGGCAACATCGTGATCCTCGAGGAAGGGCTCTCCCCGGACGAGGAGAGCAAACTCATCGAGGTGACGATGGCCGAAATCAGCCCCGACGAGTTCAACGGGATCGAGATCGAGACGTACCCGAAATCCGGCACGCGAGACTCGTCGCTGCTCGGGCGACTGATGGGCAACGACGACACCGCGAACAAACTCACCGTGATTGGCCCGGCCAACCAGATAGAAACTCTGCACAAAGACGAGACGCTCATCAGCGCGCTCGTCTCGAGAAGCTAACGAATGCCACACCAGTGTACCACCTGCGATCGGACGTTCCCCGACGGCTCCAAGGAGATGCTGTCGGGCTGTCCGGACTGCGGGGGGAACAAGTTCCAGTTCACTCCCGCGAGTACGCCACGGCGCGATCCCGACGAAACCGGCGGGAACGGAAACGGAATCACGACCGAGAACAGCGCTGTCGCCTCGAGTGAGCAGGACGATCCGTCGGGTATCACGACGCCACCCGAACAGTCGCGAGCGCGCGAGCCCGAATCCGAGTCCGAGTCCGAGTCCGAGTTCAAGTCCGGATCCGGGTTTGGGGCAACCGGAACCGGATCCGACTCGACCGAGTCCAGCTTCCGCGAGTGGCCAGAAACCGCCAGGCGACCAGCGGATCGAACGAGTTCGCCGGAACACAGTCCACAGCGGACGGAACGCGATTCGTCGGCGGCCCCAGCCGACCAGGACGACAGCGCCGAGTCACAGGCGGCACCGCCAAAGAGCGAAGACTCCGCCCAGGCGAGCGCCCGTAGCGAAATCGTCTCGAGCGACGAACTCCCGCCGTCACGGCGGCCGGACGAGCCGGACGACGAACCGGGCCCCGATCGCGGTCGCGTCGTCAGTGAGCCAACGGATACGGAGGAACGGCCATCCCTCGACCAGCTGCGCGAGGAGTTGAACGATCAGTTCGAGAGCATCAAGATCGTTCGGCCGGGGCAATACGAACTGAACCTGATGGAGCTCTACGACCGCGAGGAGTACATCGTCTCCCTGCAGGAGGACGGCCGCTACGTCATCGACGTCCCCGACTCCTGGCGCGAGGGGAACGACGATAGCTGAGAGCTGTGGCACTGTAACCGGCGGTCTCGATCGCCACCGTCTGTTTTCGTCGAAATTCCACCGTCGCGAGTGGCGTGTTCGCTCGAAGGTCGAACGAGTGTCGCCCGCGTGTCAAACGAGTGCTACTCGAGTGCCCCTTCAGTCCCGTCGACGCCTGCGGGAACAGGCCACGGGGTTATCCCCTCGTTCGTGGACGGTACGGACACCATGACCGGTACCCACACCTGGGCGATTCCCGAAGGCTACATTCCGGAGGGGAGCACCGGCCCCGAGCCCGAGATGGAGAGCCACGAGACCATCTGCATCCTGAACACGACCGACGAAGAGGCGGCCATCGAGATCACGGTGTACTTCACCGACCGCGATCCCGTTGGCCCATGCGAGAAGACCGTTCCCGCAGAGCGAACCAAGCATTTCCGATTCAACGAGTTCGAGGAGCCGGAGCCGATTCCCAGAGGCGAGCCGTTCGCGAGCGTGGTCGAATCGGACGTGCCGGTCGTCTGCCAGCACACGCGCCTCGACTCGAGACAGGCCGAGAACGCCCTCCTCTCGACGATCGCGTACCCGAGTTCGGGTGAGTGATCGTGGGTCGACAACCGCAGTCGGACACGGCCGCAGAGTGGACGAACTGGTCGGGGAGCATTTCCTTCGAGCCCGATCGCGTTCTCGAGCCCGAGACCGAGGAGGAGGTACAATCGATCGTTCGAGAGTGCGCCGCGGCCGGGGAGACGGTTCGGGTGGCCGGCGCGGGCCACTCCTGGACGCCGGTCGTCGAGACCGATGACGTGGTACTTTCGCTCGCGAACATGACCGGCGTCGTCTCTCACGACGCCGACGCGAAGGAGGCGACGCTGTACGCCGGCACCACCCTCGGCGAAGCCGGCACCGAACTGCACGACCGCAATCTCGCCATGGCGAACCTCGGCGACGTCTCAATGCAGACCGTAGCAGGCGCGTTTGGAACGGGGACGCACGGGACGGGAGCGGGATTCGAGAACCTCGCCGGATCGCTGATCGGCGGTCGACTGGTCACCGGCACGGGCGAAGTACGCGAGTTCAGCGCCGAGACGGATCCGGAACTCCTGCGGGCCGCCCGCGTGTCCCTCGGCACGCTCGGCATCTTCACCGAGGTACGGCTCGACTTGCAGCCGACCTACAAGCTCCAGCGCCGGGAGTACTGTACGAACTGGGAGGCGTGCCGCGAGCACGTACCGACGTTGATCGAGGAGAACCGCAACTTCGATTTCTACTGGTACCCCCGGTCGAACGAGGTGAAACTCCGCCTGCTCAACGCACCAGGCGGCGGGACGGATCACGAGGCGCTCTCGTACGCGACGCTCGTGGAGGATCAAACCGGCTGGTGGCAGGAGATCATCCCCGAACACGACGAGATCGGGCGCAAGTTCGACGAGATGGAGTACGCCGTCCCCATCGAGGTGGGGCTCGAGTGTTTCGAGCGGGTTCGAGAGCGCGTTCGCCAGAACTGGCGGGCGGACGTCGGCTGGCGACTGCTCGTGCGCACCGTGGCGGCCGACGACAGCTTCCTCTCGACGGAGTACGACCGCGAGACGATGACGATTTCGTGCATTCAGAACGCGGAGCTGGAGCATCAGGCCTACTTCGACGACATCGAACCGCTCTTCCGGGAGTACGACGGCCGTCCGCACTGGGGGAAAAAGCACTCCCTCCGCGGGCCCGAACTTCGGGAGCTGTACCCCGAGTGGGATCGCTTTCAGGAGCAGCGCCGCGAACTGGATCCCGACGGGGTGTTCCTGACCGACTACCTCGAGGCGCTCCTGGGCGAACCTGCGACGAGGGCCCGTCCCGAGGGGGGCGACGAATGACGGGCACTGATGGGGCGATCGGTCGACGCCGCTGGGAGATTCCCGGCGGGCACGTGCCGATCGACAGCACCGGGCCGGAGCCGGAGATGGTCAGCCGCGACACCCTGTGTCTGTTGAACACC
>SLIS01000151.1 GCA_007135505.1 Halovivax sp. | reverse complement strand
CTAATTCGCCTATTCCGACTGTTTCGAGCGCCTCGTCGATGCGTTCTCGATCGGTGGTATTCAACGGTCGTAGCCCTGCATGTGCGTATCGCCCCATCTTTACGACCTCGCGAACCGTGACGGGCATCATCGCATCGGCATCAGTCGACTGCTGGGAGACGTAGCCCAGTCGAGTCCCGTCCGTGAACGCCGCAGCCGGGGTATCGAACAGCTCGACGGTACCGGAATCGGGCGACTGCAACCCAAGCATAATTTTCAGCAGCGTCGTCTTTCCCGAGCCGTTCGGGCCAATCAATCCGAGAAACTCTCCTTCATCGATTGTCAATGAAACGTCTTTCAACACGGGTCGATGGTCATACGCAAAGTGAACGTTTTCGACGGTGATCGCGGGAGTCATTTGAGTGCAGTTTGAACCGTGTAGAGTAATATATTTGCCCACCCTATCAAGACTTTTCGTTGAGGCTAAACTATTCGGATCGCAACGCTGTTTCGAGCGAGGGGAAATTCACTTCTCGGAAGTGATCGACGTATCCCCAGTCCGATTCCATCTGGATACCAGTATCGAGATTCGGACTCCCGTCGATCTGCGTTTCGACAGGCGACAGTGGGAGGACGTCCGCGTTCGTTTCCTCGGCGAGCGTTTCGGCGAGCCTCGCCGGTTCCCCGACGTCGTAGAGGACGTGCTCGATGCCGAACTCTTCGATGAGTTCCTCGACCTCCTGGACGTCCTGCGGCGAGGCCTCGTCGTCGGGGGAGGTTCCAACCGGCGAGTAAATATCGATATCGTAGCGACGGTGCCACCACTGGAACGAGTCGTGGGTTCCGACGACGATCTCGTTCAATTCCGCCCCGTCGACTATCTCCTGAAAGTCCTCGTGAAGCGCTTCCAGTTCCTCATTGAAGGTGGCGGCGTTGGTCTCGTAATCGTCAGCGTGTTCCGGGTCGATCTCACCAAGTCCGTCAGCAATGTTGTCAACCCCGTTCTGGCACTCGACGGGATCCATCCACCAGTGTTCGTCGTTGTCTTCTGCCGGACTATCGAAAAATTCGATCCCCTCCGAGGCTTCGATCACGACGACATCCTCGTTTTCGAGTTGGGACGCCGCGTCATCCTGCCAGCTCGAGAAGTCACGAAGATACACGAACCCGTCTGCCCGATCCAGCTCCTGGACAGTGCCGGGTTCTGGATTCCAATCGTGGCCGTGTTCACCAACTGGAACGAGGTCGATCACTTCCATATGATCGCCCGCTACTTGTCGGACGAAGTCCCAAACAGCAGGCATCGTCGCAAAGACTGTTATCCCATCGTCATCGTCGGAACCGTTAATCCCATCGTCGCCACCATCGTCAGAATCGTTGTTCTGCGGGTCGTCTCCGAGACAGCCAGCAGCCCCGAGAATCGTTGCGGTGACCCCAGCCGACAGTAGTTTTCTCCGAGACAGATATCGCGACTCGTTAGTTGTCTGCATCACCAGTGTTTAGACTCATCTAATAAAAATATTTTCCGGTGCATGTTTTAGACCCAGTCAAATCAAAACGGAGTCGGTAGGATTGCTCGAGCCCCAACGTGATTGAAGTCCCTCGTGGTGAACGGACGACGAAGAACCGTTTCGAATTCGGTTCTGATGAGCGTAAATCGGCGATCAACCGACACCACTCCGCTACTCACGTGGACGTACGAAGGTGACAGGAACGGCCGATCGCCGCACGACCGTGTCTTCGGTGCTGCCGCGTAGATCGCGTGCTATCCCTTGTTTGCCGTGACTTCCGAGAATGATATGAGTCGCGTCCGTCCCGACGAACTGGATGAACGCCTCGAGTCCACCGAAGGGCCCTTCGGCCTCGATATCCGACCTCGAGGCTCGTTTCAGGCGAACGCGATCGCCTCGAGGAAATTCCGACCGGTCGAGACGTGGTCGTCGTCTGCAAGATGGGGGTGGTCACCAAACGAGCGACCAGCATCCTCGAGACGAAGGGAATACGACCCGGCCACGCTCGCGGGAGGAATGAGCGCCTGGGGTGGCTACCGGAAGGGATCGTTGCGCTACAAATGCGGACGTTGTTCTGGTGACGTCGGTATCGAGTAGTGTCCACTATTCGAGCCATCTGACCCCGATCGACGCATGACGAGTGGGAACGAGACATCCACATCGCCAGGAATAATGCACGGTGTGTGCATTTGTCCCGCGACACACTCAAGTCGTTTTGTTCCTTCTAGAAGGTCACGATGATGCTCCCGACCCACGCCCTCGGCGGGATGGCGCTCGCGTTGCCGCTTGTAGCCGTGGCGCCGGAGTTCGCCCCCGTCGCGTTCGCCGCAGGGCTGCTCGGCGGCATCTTTCCAGACCTCGATATGTACGCCGGACACCGGAAGACCCTCCATTTCCCGGTGTACTACAGCGTCCTCGCCGCTGTAGCCGTCTTCGGAGCACTTCTGATTCCGACCGCGGCAACCGTCGTCGTCGCCGTGTTCCTCCTCGCGGCCGCACTCCACTGCGTCACCGACGTGTTCGGAAGCGGCCTCGAGTTGCGTCCGTGGGAGGGAACCTCCGAACGTGCAGTGTACGATCACCACAGGGGCACCTGGATCGCACCCCGGCGCGTGATCGGATACGACGGTTCGCCCGGTGATCTGATGGCGTCTATCGCACTCGGCCTTCCGCTGTTGTACACCCTCGAGGGGACGCTTCAGTGGGTCGTACTCGCGGCACTGGTCGTTGCGACGGCCTACACCGGTTTGCGGCGAGTGCTCGCCGACCTCGCGACCGTTGCCGTCGGATACGTGCCGGCGACGGTTCGACCGCACCTGCCGGCACGGTACCTCGAGGACGTCGACGTTCCGGATTCAAGTGGTTCCGGGGTCGAAAACTCCCTTTAACCATCCGGGAATCCGTGGGTCGGAAAGCGGTTTGGACGTTCGCCGATAGCACTCGGTGCTCACTCGAGCGACCGTTGATCAAACGTCTGCTGTTCCATCAACAGCATACCCGGCAGACGGTGGCAAATTCCGAGCAGTCGATAGACACCCGTCGAACGCTACAGTAGCCAATCGAACGACTGATGTGTCACACATTCGTTCGATATCGTAATGGATCCCGGGCTTGGGTTTGCGATCACTGCAGCCTTCGTCTGGGGCTTCTACATCTACGTCCTGAAGCGCTCCTTTTCGGGCTACTCCCCCGCGGTGCTCACGGTACTCATCAACGCGTTCGCGATCACGTGGTACCTCCCGGTGACGCTGACGCGGACGGACGTCTCGAGGG
>SLIS01000375.1 GCA_007135505.1 Halovivax sp. | reverse complement strand
GACGTTAACCTGTAACCGACCGGGACCGAGCGTCGAGAAACACTATCCTGCGTCTGTTCGACCGGCCGTACTAATTCTTCGCGGAAGCCAACCGCTGGCGAGCGCGGGACATCTCCCTCGTAGAAATGCAGCTATGATCCGCCGCCCGCGGTTAGCTATTCGTCGGCAGCGGCGCCGTCGAGGGTGAGCTGCTCCTCGACGTCCTGGTCGAGCACGACGTCCGTTTCGACGTCGTCGAATTCGTCGTCCGTACTCGAAACGACGATCGTGTAGTCGCTTGCGGGGAGTTCCTCTTGTAGTACTCCCTCCTGAATTGCCGTCGACGAGATGTTGTACGTCGCGAGGCTACCGTCTTCGGGCGTTGCCGTCCCCTCGATCCCCGACGAGACGGGTTCGCCGTCCTCGTTCTCGAATTCCAGCGTGAGGAGGTACTGCTCCCGGTCCTCGAAGTCGTAGTCGCTGAGATCGATGTCGGTGTTGGCACCGCTCCCCGAATCGTCCTCGCTCATACAGCCGGCGAGGGCGATCGTACCGATGGAGGCAGCTCCGAGTGTGAACGCTCGTCTGGACTGTCGGTCTTGGACCATATTCGAACCAAACCCGTCGCGCACACATATATTCGTCCATTTCTACCGGTAGATAATTCCGCTTTGTGTATGAGATAATCCCTCGCACGGTGACCGTAACCGGGTACCGTGGGGATGGATACCAGAACCGCTGGGTCACCCTGGAGCGGAACCGATTCGCTCGCTTCGTCGTCGGAAACGGCGTCGACTAGAGGACGCTTATCGGACGTGTACCCTTAACGCACGCGCGTACAGTTGCCGACTCCGTGCGCTCTCCGCACCCGTTCGCAGATTCATCGCTGGCGTGACCGTAGTTTTTCCACGCTGGGCGGCGAAGCATGCGGTATGCCGGGACTTCGATGGGTACAGCTATCGGACGCGGAGCGAAGAGAGTTTCTCGGAGCGGGCGGGACTGGCGTCCTCTCGTTTTCGACGCCCGAGGGCGAACCCCCTGCCTCGCTGCCGGTTTCGTACGGCTATTACGAAGGGACCGACTGCTTCTACCTTCGACTGTCGTTTCCGCCAGGCTCCGGCAAGGAGGCGGTCATCGACGAACCCGTCTCGCTCGTCGTCTACGAGGAGACGGCTGACGGCTGGCGAAGCGTGGTGGCGACCGGCCGGCTCGAGGAATTGGCGGATCTCCCGCACGAATCGATGGCCATTCAGGGGATGTGGGCGGTCGACATTCCGACCGTCGACGTGTTCGACCGACCCCGATCTGAGATCGAGTTCCACGACTTCCGACTCGTTCCGGAGACGGTGACCGGTCGGAAGGAGGTTTCCTGAGGACCTCGGTCGCGACCGATTCGTGCTTACCGGCGGCCTGGCCAATCCCTCGAACGCCTCGCCGAACTCGCCCAGCCACTGGTGACTGCCGTATCGACGTCGTGATTCGAACGGCCGAGGGGCCGATCGGTCACCCGTAACGAGCGAGTCCGTTCGCTCTCACGGACTGAACTGACACGTAACCGTTAGCCATCCGGCCGACGAAGGTTAGTCGATGGCGAGTATAATCCTGCCGACGTTCGAGTGGACGACGTCGTGTGAACAACTTGCCCGCCAACTCGAGCCAGAAGACGAACTGCTGGTCGTCTGTGATAGCGAATCGGATCCGGTCGCGGGCGTCGACCTCCCCGATGGTGCAACGTTGCTCGTCGCCGGCGAACCCGAGGGCTGTTCCGGAAAGGCAAATGCCGTCGCCCTCGCGCTCGAGCACGCCTCACAGGATCGGATCGTCCTCACCGACGACGACGTCGACCGCGAGGCAGACTGGCTCGCGACGATCAAGCGACTTGGCCACGAACACGGCGTCGTAACGGCGATTCCGGTCTTTACGAGCGAGGAGTATCCGTTCAAACTGTTCGAACCGCTTTGCATCATCGTGGCCTCGGTCGTGCTCGAACGATCGAACTGGGTGCCGTGGGGCGGGGGGGTTACGTTCGACAGACGCGATATCGACCTCGACGGCTACGTTTCGGACCTGCGCCGCACGGTCTCGGACGACGCGTTGCTCGCCGAGTACGTCGACGAGATCGCCACCTCCAGGGCCCTCGTCAACGTCGTCGAGGTTCCCGGTGACACCCGAACGACCTACGAGCGGCTGACCCGTTTCGTCAAGATTTTTACCGATTCTCCCCGTCGAAAACCATCGCGGTTCTCGTCGGGTTCCTCGCCGTCCTGTTGATCGGGTTGTTCGCACCGATCGCCGTCGCGATTGGTGCAACCGCACTCACCTACAGCCGCTACCGGGCGCTGGGTGTCGACCGCCCGACCTGGCTGTTTGCGGTCCCGTCAATCGTTCTGGCGCCGATTGTCGGTATCGTCGGGATCGTCCGGCCGACCTTTGTCTGGGGTGGCAGACGGTATCGGTGGAGTGACACGTTCGACGTCGCTGTTCTCGACTAGCCGCTCACGTCAGGCCTTGAAAGTAGGTCGCCGGCGAGTCGATCGACGATTTCACCCTGGAGGCCGCCGAATCACGTTTGAAGGCGATTGTAAAGCCAGCCGAGCGCGTAGCCGAGGCCGAACGCGTCGACAAATCCGAGCGTCGTTCCCCAGACGATGTTACCAGGCTCACGAGTGTACCCCGGATAGATATCTTCGAGTAGCAGTCGCCAGCGTTCGCCGTACGCCGTGCTCGCCGTCAACTCGAGGAACGCGACGGTCCCGGCCCAGAGAATCCCCGTCGCGAGACCGAGCGCTCGTTCGTCGACTGGTCCGCTCATAGCCGTCATCACCACGCCGAGTACGGAATAGTTGTGTACCAGTGACGGCTGTGTTCCACTACTTCGCAGGGAACTCGACGTGATTACCGATCAATCGTCTGATGGTCTCGTCTACGAGTCATTCGACGTCACCTGGATCGACGGCGCCGACGTCCCCGGGACTCGTCCGCTTGAGCGCGGCGACCGCGGTCCCGTGCTCTAGCGACGGTCCGATCCCGTCGCCGACTAGCCGACGCGCTAGATAGCCGCCGACGAAGCCGTCTCCCGTACCGATCGGGACACCGTCTCCGTCTCGAACACCGACTGTGTGGCGACTGTCCCGTCGTGGGTTGCGACGGCGCCTTCCGGCCCACACGGTATCGCGACCGTGTCGAACACTCACTAGTTCGCGAGGCTCGTCGCGATCTCGACCAAGTCGTCAGCCCGTTTCCGGCCCCTGGTGTCGGGGAATTGCGCTCGACCGAACTCGCCCAGGT
>SLIS01000060.1 GCA_007135505.1 Halovivax sp. | reverse complement strand
TGCTCCAGCAGATCCTCACGCGCACCGACCAGTACGACGTCATCGCGACGATGAACCTGAATGGAGACTACCTCTCCGACGCCGCCGGCGCCCAGATCGGCGGACTCGGCATCGCCCCCGGCGCCAACTTCGGCGACGGCCGACTGCTCGCCGAACCGGTTCACGGCTCCGCCCCCAAGTACGAGGGCCAGGACAAGGTCAACCCGACCGCCATGATCCTCTCGGGCCGCATGATGCTCGAGTACATCGGCTGGACAGACGCCGCCGACCTCGTCCGCGACGCCGTCGAGGAGACGATTTCGTCGGGCAAGGTCACCTACGACTTAGAGCGCCAACTCGAGGACGCCGAGAAGCTCGCCACCAGCGAGTTCGCCGAGGCCGTCGTCGAGAACATCGACCGTCTGTCGTAGACGGATTCCAGCGCGCAGCGAGCAACGCCGCGTGCGAGCGTACCCGATTCGAACCCGTCGGTCGTCCGGTGCGTCGACGCCACTGGATCGTTCTACTCGTCCTGCACTGTGACGGACCGGTTTCAACTCCGTCCGGTGCTGGCGTTCGTTTGACCCATCGCCGTCAGTTCGCCCAGTTGCTCCCTATGCCCTGCTGCCGACCGTTCGTCCTGTCTCCGTCCGTTCGCCCCATTGCCATCCGTCCGCTCCGTTGTCGTCCGTCCACTCCGTCATCATCCGTTCGTCCAACTGTCGCGACCGGGTGTGCCATCCCGTTCCGATTCGAACCCCTTCGAACGCAACCGCTCGACGTCCGAAACGTGCCCGCGGCCCAATTGTAGATAATTTGATTATAATAGAAAGATATTTCGATTGGTGACCGAGATTGGTTTTCATGCCAACGACACCCACGCCGGCGGACGAAGTGCCGGACTTCATCATCGAGCGCTTCGCCAAGCACGAACCGGAGACGCTCCGGGCGATCGCCGAGTACGCAGAGATCGATAATCCGCGCAAGGTAGATGGCGAGGTCCCGGAGTACGTGATCCCGGCGTTCAAGATTCAGGACTCGAACACCGTCGCCGCGTGTGCGATCTACGCCACGGAACTGGCCCAGTACATCGACCATCGACGGGCGGAGAAACAGGCGGCGAAGTCGGAACAGGCGGAGACGGATGACGACGATGACTCCGACGACGGTGCACCGATCATGGGTGGCTCATTCTTTGGCTGAGCCAGGGACGAACCGGAATACGGAAAATCGGCCGACGAACCGTCGATTTCAACTGTCCCGCGCGTGGATGTCTGGACATGTACGCCGTCGTCGGGTGTAGCGAGTGTTCGCACCTCTGGTTGCTCGAAGGTCGCTCCGAGACGACCGAGTGCCCCCGGTGTGGCACGCGCCGACGCTACGAACAGCGCCGAACGTTCGTCGAGACGGAGGACGTCGACCACGCCAGGGAGGTGCGGGCGTCGATGCTGGCGAATCGCCAGGACGAAGGCGACGCCTTCGCCGCCGTCGACTCGTTCGCATCGCTCGAAGACGAGGTTCGAGACGGCGTCGTGAGTGACGAGGAGTACTTGAGCGAGAGCGGCCTCGACGCGGCGGAGATCGACGCCGCGGGCGATCGCGACCCTCGCGGATCGGTCAACCACGGGAGCCGCCGGGAGATCGTCGAGACCGCGATCGAGACGCTCGAGGAGCCGACCGAATCGGCGATCGTGGACTTCGCCGGCGAGCGGTCCGTCCCGGCCGATGCAGCCAGGGAAATTCTCGAAAAACTCGTTCGAAGCGGCGACGCGAGCGAGAGTCGCGGGACGTACCGACTGCTGTAACCGCGAACCGGTCCTACCCGGAGTGATACCGAGACCTATACCGGTCGAATTGCGACGGCTGGCCGGTCCCTAGCCCTCGATGATTTCGTCGTCGTCGACCGACGGGACCTGCAATTCGCCGGTCATCGAGACGATGCCCCGCCCGCCGACGCGGACGTCGCCGTCGACGCGCACCCTGACGAACCCCGGGCGGTCGACGTAGTGACCCTGCTCGACGCGCAACTCGGTGGGCTCCGACGCGTCGATCGTGACCGCCACGCTGGTGTCGCCGCCGGTCCCCGCCGTGACCGTTCCCGACGCGTCGCCGGAGAAGGCGCCGAAGCGTCGGAGGTAGGCGCCGGTCGCGCCGCTCGCGGTGCCGGTCACCGGGTCCTCCGGGATGCCCAATCCGGGTGCGAACATGCGACCGTGCAGGGTCGACTCCGCGTCCAGGGCGTCGAACGTGAACAGGTAGATGCCGGTGGCGTCGACCGCCTCGGTCAGTTCCTCGACGGCGGCCATGTCCGGGTCCGCACCACCGACGTCCTGCAGGTAGGTGATGGGCACCACGAGGTACGGCAGGCCAGTGGAGGCAACGGCGAGTGGGAGATCGTTCGCCACGCCCTCGAGTGCGGCGACCTCGACGCCGAGGACCTCGGCGACGCGATCGTAGTCGAGGTCGACCTCGCGGACGGTCGGTGCCTCCTGGGTCATCCAGGCCGTGCCGTCGGGTTCGACCTCGACGTCGAGAACGCCGACGTTCGTCTCGATGGTCTTCGGTCCGGCCGCGAGTCGGCCGCTCTCGTAGGCCGCGACGAGCGATCCGATCGTGGCGTGACCGCAGAGATCGACCTCCTGGGTGGGCGTGAAGTACCGGAGGCGGTAGTGAGCCTCGTCGCTCCCTTCGAGAAACGCCGTCTCGCTCACCGAGAGTTCGCTGGCGATCGACTGACACTGCTCGTCCGTCAGGTCGTCGGCGTCGAAGACCACGCCCGCTGCATTACCGGCGAGCGGTTCGTCCGCGAACGCGTCGACGAGCCTGACCGAGACCGTCCCGTTTCCATCGCTCATGCGAACGCGAACGCGGGTCGACCGTTTAATCGTGGCGACGTGGATCGGCGGTCGGGTTGGTGCGGCCCACCCCCGAGATTCGTCGGAGGGCCCACGGAACCTGGACCGACGCTTTTCAGGGCAGCGACCGTAGGTGACGTATGACCATCCGCGCCGACGAGCCCGCGAGCGAGATCGAGGTCGTCGATCGATTCGACGGCGGCTGCAGCTGGATCGCTCACCCGGAGGAGACCATTCAGCGGGCGAGTCACGCCCTCGTCGCCGACGGCCACGAACGGGCCACAGACGATCCCACGCAGTCCGGAGCCGGAGTCTGGGTGATCGACCCGGTCGACGGCGACGGAGTCGACGAGTTGTTGGCGGAGTACGGGGACGTGGCGGGCGTGGTCGTCTGTCTCGATCGACACCGACGCGACGCCGACGCCATCGCCGCA
>SLIS01000009.1 GCA_007135505.1 Halovivax sp. | reverse complement strand
TCTCAGATTTAGCAACTTATCATTTGATGCAAGAAAAATTGATCTGGACCATTAAACAGCAGGATCAGCCAATTCAACTCCAGAAAACCGTCAGCGTCCGGCGGACCTGACGGCGTTTCCATAGCAAGCAATAAAGTTTGGCCGCAAAAACCAGAAAAGCCTCAGCAAAAAATAACAGTGATGTTCACTTTAAAAATAGTTTAACTTTGTCAAAAGAAGGTATAAAAACAAGTCTATTTGTCTAAATATTTTACTATCATCATATTCTTTAGAGATATTTTTAAAATATTTCTAAACCTAATATTGCAGACACTACTGTTAAGTCTATTGAGCAGTCCCTCGGATTGAGATGTTAATGCCTAATTAGGATCGTGATATTGGCTCCCTAATTGAATCAAGAGTGATAATGCATCGCTGAAAATTCCATGATAAGGTGGCTTCTTTCCACAAAGGTTTATGGCTGGTACATACCCGCATTGCCATTATAGTAAATTTTTGTTTGAAAATAATAAAATGTTTGAATAACCTATTAGGTGTTGTGAAAACGTGGTAAACCGATAAGTTCATGGAGTACCCATAACTGGTATTGATGATACATTAAAGGAGAGTATGCATGAAGAAATCTAAAACCCCTATTCAACAAGCCATTGAGCAGTTAAAGCAAAACCCGGAGTATATAACCCGTGTAACGGAGTGGGCCGACTACATGGGGTATGAAGAGGAGAGTCTGTTCAGACGCCATTTTAAGAAGGCATTCGAAAAAGAGCCGAAAAAAGTGCTTACGTCGATTCGTCTTGAGCGCATTACTCGAGATCTGCGGCAAAACCAATGCTCGTGCTTTGAAGTGGCAAGGAAATACGGTCTTCCGGATGATAATGCACTCAACGGTTGGCTAAAACGTCACATGAGCTGTACACCTACACAGGTCAAAACTATGAGTAAAGAAGAGTTTCATGAGATTTGGGAACAAACACGGTCAGAAATCGTGGAGTGATTTTGTGGGATGAAAATAAGGAGTGCGAAGCCCACAGTTTATTACCAAATTAGCGGAGGAAATTGTAAAGTAGGTGATAGTAATTATCTTATATGGCAAATTCTCATTCCAATCTTTGCTTTCGAAAAATTGAAGCCTGGGGTATTGTTGCTGTATTGGCGGTGAGTGTTGCGGTTTTTTCGCCGGTGCTGAATAATGATTTTCTAACCCATTGGGATGATCAGTGGATGATTCTGGAAAACCCGTATCTTGAGGAGGTCAGCACCTCTACGGTTGCGGCGGCCTTTACCGAATCCTACGGACAACAGTATTCGCCGTTGAATACGATGACTTATATGGGCATCACACAGGCGTTCGGGATGCAGGCCCCGGCATTTCAGGCGTTTGGGCTTCTGCTACATCTGTTCAATGTATTGCTGGTGGGGCTGGTCATACGTAAACTGTTAACGCTCATCTCCGGGGCAGGCCTTTCGCAGCGCGGACAAATAGTTACGGCGTGGGGAGTGGCGATGCTGTTTGCCATCCACCCGCTTCAGGTGGAAGCCGTAGCCTGGATCAGTGCTTCCAAGGTGTTGTTGTACAGTTTCTTTTATTTGGCCGGGATGTGGTGTTATATGACCTACAAACAAAGCGGTAAATGGTGGCAGTTGGGTCTGGTGTTACTATGTTTTATCGCCTCGTTGCTTTCGAAGGAACAAGCAGTGGTATTTCTGCTTACCCTGATTGCGATAGACTGGGTGGTTGAACCCCGTATAGCCGTAAAAAACCTGTGGCTGGAAAAGATTCCGTTCTTCGTGGTAGCGGTAGGCTTCGGGGTGTTTACGCTGGCGATTCAGACGGGCGGAGTCTCAGGAGTACTGGCTGCCGAAGGCACGTACCCGCTGTGGCAGCGGCTGGTATTTTTCGCCTACAGTTTGTGGGAGTACCTGCTGAAGCTGGTCGTACCGTACGGACTGTCTCATTTTTATTTCTTTCCCATGGATGTGGGGGAGGCGCTTCCCACTCATTTCTGGATATATCCTGTAGCATTGGCCTTGCTGGGATGGCTTCTGTACGAGTATCGGCAGCACATTACCCCGGTTTATTTGTTCGGCGGGGTGTTCTTTTTGATCAATCTGATATTGGTGCTTCATGTACTGCCTGCCCCAAGTGAGGCGATTACGGCTGACCGGTATATTTACCTGAGTTCGATCGGTGGGTTTCTGGTAGCGGTTTATACCTGCGTTCGCTGGCTTTCGAACTGCGACCGGTGGAAACAGTATATAACAGGCACCACCGTGATCCTCGCTTTATTGGTTCTGATGGGTATTTCCCACGAACGAACAAAAGATTGGCAGGATATGGCTACACTGAATGAAGGCCTTCGCGAAGTGGTGGAAAGCCACATGGGTGAGTTCACAATGGAAGAAGACGGTGCTATTCTTTTGCACAACAGTGATGAGCTATGCGAATAGAGAAAAATTAAACAGTTTGTCCAACCGGGACAAAAAAAACGGGTCATGATGCACAAGACCCGTTTTTCAAAATGATAACGTACATGGAATAAATGAGGTTTACATGTACTTCACAAAATATAGGGAGAAGACAATGAGAAAGTCTATTCTTAAAGTTGTAGCCGCCGTTATGTTTGCCTTTCTGCTGTCATTTAATGTGACGACGTCGATGAATGGCACGGATGATTTTAGCCTGGAGGGGTTTACTGAATTGGCAGTTGCCAGTAGCACAAGCAGCTGTCATGATACGAACACTTGTAGTTGTCGTGATGTAGAAGGTTCGGAAGGATCCCAAACATGTGTCGATTGTTCATCCTGTGGGATTTCACATAATTGTGATGGTAATTCGATGACAAGTCTCTGTGGCAAAGACGACGATGTGGAAGATTAAATGTAAATAAAACAAAGGAGTGTATATATTTTGTACGCTCCTTTTTTAAAAGTAAGATGTAATAAATGGTAATTAATCAGATTCGATACTTAATTCTTATAGTATTAATTAGCGCTACAATACTCGTTTCATGCCAAAGCGAAGAGCCGGAATTTGGCGATGAAGTAATCCCGGACTTCCCGGAACCTGTAGCCCTGGAAGGAGAGCCGGTACTCGAAGATGAATATGGGCTGTTTCACTTTGCAACGGTAGATACGTTTCTGGTTACGGTTACCCGGCGAGATACCGTTTTTCAAGTGTATGACCGGGAGCAGAATCATATAACCGGGTTTGGCAGGCAGGGAAGCGGACCTGATGAGTTTGATAATGGAGGTCAACTCCCGTTAATAGAAGAT
>SLIS01000153.1 GCA_007135505.1 Halovivax sp. | reverse complement strand
TAATTCCCCTCGACCTTCCCGAAATGGGTCGGTTGGAATTAACACCCGAACGCTCGCTTCGTCCGTGAGGGTCGGCGGCTCCACCCCGCCCGACAACACCCGTCGCACCACGCCAAAGACGTGGGTTTTGAGAGGTGTCGCATTTCCTCGCAACTGCCGGCAATTGCTTCGGATTACGGTCTTTAACCCACGTCGCAACTGTACTCGTCAACACGGTGATATGTGTCATATAGCTTACGAGATTCACCCTTGGGGTCAAGTGGTTCGAGAATCGGAAATTCTCGTCATCACGGAAATCGGAGATTTCCGTACGACCCCGAGGCACTCTCGCTGCTTTTCGGTAGACAGTTCAGTAACTATTATCGTGGGACCTTCACTGCGTTTTGGAGATGCGAACCCGTCATAAAAGTAGCACCCTGGAGTATCTGAATCGTATTTGAGCGTGACCGCTGTCACAGCGGCGGTGTTGTCTCAGGCGGTTCTCGAGTGTCTACTGCTTGCTCGTAGGCGTAGGCCATCTCAATGAGTCGGTGCTCGTTGTACGGGATCCCAAGTATCTCGACGCCGACCGGGAGTCCATTTTCTGTTAACCCGCCAGGGACGGATATTGCCGGACACTGTGACTGTGCACCGATCGGTGTGTTGGTTGGATAGTTTGCGGTTGTATATCGGTCTCCAAGCTCGGAGATTTTCGGCGGCACGACCTGAACATCTGGGAAGACAATCCCATCGAGTTCGTTCGCGGTGAAGGTTTCCAAGATATCACGCCGAAACGATTCCTGGCCGACCGTTTTCCGCCAGAAATCCAGTTCTTCCTCCGGAACGACGTCCATGTGTGCGATGCTTTCGATCAGGTCGAGGTCCTCATGGTACTCACCAGCTTCGTATATTTCTCTGACACTGTCGTATGGGAGTTCCCGTTCCGCGAGGAAGTCATTGAGAGCCAGCTTAGCATAGTATTCATAGACAACAGTGTCCCCGATTTGCTCTTCCATATCAGGAATGGAGACTGGATCCACAAGTTCAGCACCCGCATCCACCATTTTCTCGAGAGCGGATTCGACAATGTCGTTCACCGACGCCGCACGTGGGTTGTCATCGTCACCGAAAGCCTCACGCAAAACGCCAATTCGAGTACCCTCGAGACCATCTTCGTTCAGATAGTCCGTGTATGACTCGACATCGATCTGTGCTATGGCACCCGTCCACTCGTCTTTCGGGTCATAGCCAACAAGGACGTCAAGGAGTTTCGTCATATCAGTCATCGTCCGGGCCATCGGTCCGGGAGTATCTTGACGCGGGACGATTGGTGAATGTCCGTCGCAACTGATTAGCCCAGTTGTAACGCGAATGCCGTAGAGGTTGCAATTCGCCGAGGGGACCCGAACAGATCCACCGGTATCCTCACCGATTCCGACTGTGCCGAGATTAGCAGCGACGGCTGATCCAGTTCCGGAACTCGAGCCGCCTGGGTCTCGGCTGGTGTCGTATGGATTTTTAGTTTGGCCAGCGGCCGAAGAGTGACCGAAGAAAGCTGAGGCGAAATCTGGGAGATTAGTCTTGGCTAAGACGATCCCACCAGCTTCCTTAACATTTGTGACAAGCGTTGCATCTTCGTCAGGCACGTAATCAAGGCAGGTTTCGGATCCAAAGGTAGTCCGTATATCGGCTGTTTCCGCTTGGTCCTTGACGAGAACTGGAATTCCGTGAAGTGGGCCGACAAATCCGTTCTCGTTGAGTTCTTTGTCAAGTTCAGCGGCGCGGTCAACCGCCTCTTCGTTGATTGTTATGATGGAATTCAGTTCGGGTCCATCTTGATCATAGGCTTTGATCCGGTCCAAATATCGGTTAGTGAGCGCTTCGCTGGAAAGTTCTCCAGCTTTCATTGCATCGTGTATTTCGTCGATTGTTGCTTCCACTATCTCAAAATCATTTGACATTGGTACGAGTCGTATTACCATGCCAATGTTACAAGTATGTTACCACAGGACAGAGTGGGGTAAATTCTCGTATAGCTATATCAATCAGAGGCAATCGAAAGAGCGCCATAATTTGGAGGGTGTATCAATAGCAACCATATCAGTGAACGAAAATAATTTTATTTTATATATAACGGCTCTGTTGAAACCGTTAGTCGGTGATAGGTTTTAGGAGTCGTGCTGAATACAGTGCGCGAGTCTTGTGCGGTGTTACTGATCACAATAGAGAGAAAATAAGTATATGAGTACCTGAACAGTGTTTTTGACTGACTATGATTGATCTACGTGTGTTCGATCTCGTGATCGGGTTGCTGGTCATCCAGTTGTTATTGACAGTTGTTTGTTTCTATGATTATGCTAAGCACAACCGCGAGGACGGCTTCGAGTATCTCCTTGCATCGTTTTTCCTCCCTGGCATCGGTATCGGTGTGAATATTTTGTATCTGATGCGCCGCAAGGAATTCGGGACGCGGGATGTCTGGCAGCCAGAGGTCTCCACTGTGACCTTCGGATCTGGATTTACCGTCGAGACGATTCAGGACCGAGTACAATGGAATTACAAACTTCCAGGGCGGTCGAACTTCCGGCGGCGAATTCTCTACGTTGTCGCATTGCAAGGGGGCCTGTTTCGTGTGGGTTTCACTGGCCTTCTGCTGGTGTGGGTCGCTGTAGATGAAGGGCCAATCGTCCTCATTATTATTTTCCTGTCATTTTGGTATGTTGTACAGATAGTTGGCTTTGTGTGGGACTCACGGAAATTCAGAGATAGCACAGTCGGGATCGACCCGAGAAGTGGAATACTTGCCTGGGATACAAAAGAGATTGAATTCGATTCGATCAAGAACGTTGAGTTGGTCTGCGTCAGTGAACAGTACCTCGCACGGATTTCCCACGGCACTCGTCGTACTAACCCAAAATTGCTTCCAATTCCCGATACACAGGTAGAGTGGTTCCGAAATACGCTCACTGACCACGGTGTCGAAGTCCAGGATAGGACCCGTGACGACTCGAACGACAGAGTCATCAAACAACGGATGTACGCAGTTCCGACCGAACTGGGACTTCTGCTCTGTGCTGTGGTTTTCTGGTTTTTCACGTAACCAATCCACTTTCAACAATCTGCACCCCGTGAGAAATACAGCCTCTGTATTCAGCACCTGGATTCTATCAGCCATTGAGGGTTTCAACACCTATGAGAATCCTGCGACTGACCAAACCACGGTTCGTCTAATAGCTGTTTCGTCGTCGATGGTGTCCGGCACGTGTTGGTAGCGTAGAACCGCACGACGTCGCTACAATCG
>SLIS01000198.1 GCA_007135505.1 Halovivax sp. | reverse complement strand
GTGAGCGTTCACGAACGGACACTTAAAACAGGGCCACCGTCCAGTCTCCCAATCGGGTTTCTAACCGGAGTAACGGAGCCGTACCGCCGTCCACGGTTACTCCTCGCTGTCGAGTGGGATGAGTACGCGACCGGACCGTCGTCGCCCGGGCCGTTCGATGGACGCCGGTACGTTTCGTCGACGTTCGCGTGGTCTCGGTCTCGAACCGCCTCGCTTCTCGTCGCCCGAATCGGAGAGACGGTTTCGTCGCACGAACTGTCTCTCGCTGGAGGAGGTAGGGACAGGATTATAGAACGTCGTGTCGAATGCTATCACGTACCAATGAGTGGTGCCACAAATCCCTTCGAGCGACTTCGGCAGTCCTACGCGGAGACGGCTCGGACGTGCAGTTCCTGTGGCTCCGCGTCCGACTCGGCCGACTGGCGCGTTCGTACGACAGGACGCCGGATTCGATACGAGCGGACCTGTCGGAGCTGCGGCGCAGCGGACAGTCGCGAGCTTCGATTGTGACCCGCGATCGTCGTGCCGGTCCAGTGTCGTGTCGTCGTGACGACGGGCTCTAGCGAGACGAAGCGGCTATACGCACCCGGGCGCTTGTCCCGACAATGAGTACACCCACGCCCGAAGTCTACGAGCGGGGCAAGGGGATGGACGCCCACAACCAGGTGATGCGCGAGATCCGCTCGCGCAAGGAGGCGAGCTACGATCCCCACGAACCCACCCGCGTCTGGCTGGACGAGGACAACACGCCCGACGGCGTCAAGCGGAGTCTGACGATCATCCTCAACACGGGCGGCTGTCGCTGGGCCCGCGCCGGTGGCTGTACGATGTGTGGTTACGTCGCCGAGAGTGTCGACGGCGGCAGCGTCAGCCACGAGGCCCTGATGGACCAGATTCAGGTCTGTCTCGATCACGAGACCGATAACGCCGACGAGCCGGCCGACCTCATCAAGATCTACACCTCCGGCTCGTTCCTCGACGAGCGCGAAGTCGGTGCGGAGACGCGGGCGGCCATCGCCGAAACGTTCGCCGACCGCGAGCGGATGGTCGTCGAGTCGCTGCCTGACTTCGTCGACCGCGAGAGGATCGCCGACTTCACCCGGCACGGACTCGACACCGACGTCGCGATCGGTCTCGAGACGGCGACTGACCGCGTGCGCCACGACTGCGTGAACAAGTACTTCGACTTCGCCGACTTCGAGAACGCCTGTGCGGAGGCCGTCGCGGCGGACGCGGCCGCCGGCTCGGCCACCGATGCGGGGATCAAGGCCTACCTCCTGATGAAGCCGCCGTTTCTCTCCGAATCGGACGCCGTCGAGGACATGATCTCCTCGATCGAACGCTGTGCCGACGTCGAGGGCTGTCACACCGTCTCGATGAACCCGTGTAACGTCCAGCGCTACACGATGGTCGACGAGCTCTACTTCAACGACGGCTACCGGCCGCCGTGGCTCTGGTCGGTGGCACACGTCCTCCAGGAGACCGCGGACGTCGACGCGATCGTGGTCTCCGACCCGGTCGGGCACGGCTCCGATCGCGGCCCGCACAACTGCAAGGAGTGTGACGACCTCGTCCAGAAGGCGATCAAGGACTTCGACCTCCGGCAGGACCCCTCGGTCTTCGAGCAGGTCTCCTGTGACTGCGAGGCGACCTGGGAGGCCGTCATGGACCTGGAGACGAGCTACAACATGCCGCTGGTTCGATAATTCGGCCCCGAGAACCGGCCGACGTGACGCTGCGTTTCACGACGCTGGAACCGTCGATTCGAGTGCCTCGGTTCGCGTGCGGTCGTTTCACGCGGTACTGCCGCCGCTGGCTTAGGACGGGTGCTGGTGCTTGAGTCGCTCGCCGACCTTCCCAGGCACCGGCGTTAGACAGTCTCCACACTTCCACGTCGGGTAGATGCCGGTATCTTCCTTCTCGATGTCCTGGCGATACCGGAGCGTCGCGCCGCACTGGCAGCGATAGGTCGATCCGGTCATACGGATCCGGAGAACACGCAGCCCGATAACGGTCACGCTGAGCGACGGCCGAACGGGTGGTCGAGACCGCCCGAGCGGCGCCGTCGGTTCCGGCCTCACGGCGCGTACTAGCTCTCGAACGGGCGGACCATCAGAGATAAATACGCGCCTGTAGCACCACCAATCAGATGATTCCGATCGACGACTCCCCGATCGTTCGCGACGGAAAGGTACTGATTCTCGCGATGGACCACGGCCTGGAGCACGGGCCGGTCGACTTCGAGGACGTCCCGGCAAAACTCGACCCGTCGACGGTGTTCGAAACGGCGACACACGACGCCGTGACGGCGATGGCCGTCCAGAAAGGGATCGCGGAGGGCTACTACCCGAGCTACGAGGACGACGTCAACCTCCTGCTCAAGATAAACGGCACCTCGAACCTCTGGATGGGCGAGCCCGATTCGGCAGTCAACTGCTCGGTCGACTACGCCGCGGAACTCGGCGCCGACGCCCTCGGATTCACCGTCTACGGCGGTTCGAACCACGAGATCGAGATGGTCGAGGAGTTCCGCGACATGCAAGAGGACGCCCGCGACCACGACCTGCCGGTCGTCATGTGGTCGTACCCGCGCGGCCAGGGACTCAAGAACGACACGAAGCCCTCGACCATCTCCTACGCGACCCGGCTCGCGCTCGAACTCGGCGCCGACGTGGCGAAGGTCAAGTACCCCGGCAGCAAGGACGCGATGGCCCACGCCGTCAAATGTGCCGGCGACATGAAGGTGGTCATGAGCGGCGGCTCGAAGACCTCCGACTACGAGTTCCTCTCGACCGTCGAGGCCGTGATGGACGCCGGCGCGAAGGGTCTCGCGGTCGGCCGGAACGTCTGGCAGCGCGAGAACCCGACCGCCCTCCTCGACGCCCTCGAGAAGGTCATCTACGAGGGTGAAACGGCCGACGCCGCCCTGGAGGAATGACCGCCGCTGACGCCGAGGGCGACGCCGTCAGTGAAATCGTCGACGTCATCAGCCACTCGGCGGCCGAGATTCGTCGCGGGCTGGTCGGCCGCCGGGAGGAGGTCGACACGGAGAACCCTAGCGGCGAAACCCAGGCCGAGGCGGACGTCTGGGCCGACGAGTTACTCGCCGAGCGCCTGGCGGCGATCGAGGGCGTCGCCGAGTACGCGAGCGAGGAGCGCGTCGAGATCTCCCAGGTGGGCGACGGCGACCTCTACGTCGCCGTCGATCCGCTCGACGGCTCCTCGAACCTCAAGTCGAACAACACGATGGAGACGGTGTTCGGAATCTACGACGAGCCCCTCCCCGCCCCCGGTCACTCCCTCGTCGCCTCCGGCTGGATCCTCTACGGCCCGATCACGACGATGGCCTTCGCCCGCGACGGGTCGGTCACGAAGTACGAACTCACCGACGGCGAGCGCACCGTGGTGGACCCGGACGTCGAGATCCCGGACGACCCGCTGGTATACGGCTTCGGCGGACGCGTTCCGGACTGGCCGGCGGACTTCGAGGCGTACGTCCGCGAGATCGAGTCCGACGACTCGCTCAAACTCCGCTACGGCGGGGCGATGATCGGCGACGTCAATCAGGTCCTCACCTACGGCGGGGTCTTCGCTTACCCCGCCCTGACGGACAGTCCTCGAGGAAAACTCAGACTGCAGTTCGAGTGTAACCCCATCGCGCACCTCGTCGAGACGGCCGGCGGTCGGTCGTCCGACGGCACGCAGTCGATCCTCGACGTCGAGCCGAACGAGTTGCACGATCGGGTCCCCCTTCACGTGGGCAACGCCGACCTCATCGACCGGCTCGAGTCCGCCCTGGCTTGACCCGGGTGTCGACGCCTGTTCGTTCGGTGAGACTCTGTTCTCGTTCGGTGTGTCACCTGCTCTCGTTCGATACGTCGCCTCCCTTTCGATCCGTCACTCGCTCCCGTTCGACGAGTCACGCTTCGCCCATCCCCACAACTGATACCAGCACCGTCGTGGTAGCGTCGATACGGACGATGCACTCGCCCTCATTGCCGGACCGATCGATCGAGGCCTACGACGCCGTCACGGAACGCGGTCGGCTGGAGCGACTTCGATCGCTGGCCGCGGCGCTTTCGGGTGCCAAGATCCTTCACGTCAACTCGACTGCGACCGGCGGCGGCGTCGCGGAACTGCTCCGGTCGATCGTCCCCGTCTGCCGGGACCTCGGCCTCGACGACAACTGGCTCGTGATGGACGCCGACGACGACTTCTTCGAGGTTACCAAGGCGATGCACAACGGGCTCCAGGGGAGTGGCTCCCCGCCGACAGGGGAGATGAAGGAGACCTACCGCGCCACGAACGAACGAAATGCGGCCGAGATCGACGAGGAATACGATCTCGTATTGATCCACGACCCGCAACCGCTCGGCATGCTCGAGTCGCTGCGGGAAGCGATGCCCGACGCGGCGATCGTCTGGCGGTGTCACGTCGACCTCACCGATCCCGTCGAGGAGTACATCGCCTTCGTGGCCGACTACGCCGATCGGGTCGATCACGCGATCTTCAGCCGCGCGGCCTACGGGGCGGCGATCGACGTCCCGACGACCGTCATCCACCCGTCGATCGACCCGCTGACGGCGAAGAATCGATCGCTCGACCCGGAGACGGTCGCGACCGAACGGGATCGGATGGATCCGCTTTCGTTCGACCGGCCGGTCGTGACGCAGGTGTCGCGATTCGACCCGTGGAAGGACCAGTTCGGCACCCTCGAGGCCTACCGGCGAGCCCGTGAGTCGATCCCCGGTCTCCAGCTGGCGCTGGTCGGCGGCATGGCAGGGGACGACCCGGAGGGGCTGGAACTCTACGAGCAGGTCGCCGCGGAGGCGGTCGAGGACCCCGACGTGCACGTGCTGTCCGACCTGCCGGACAGAACGGTCAACGTCTTACAGCGGGAGTCGGACGTCGTCGTCCAGAAGTCCCTTCGGGAGGGGTTCGGGCTGGTGGTTTCGGAGGCGCTCTGGAAGCGCACGCCGGTCGTCGGCTCGAACGTCGGGGGCATCCCGCTGCAGGTCGAGGACGGTCGAACCGGCTACCTCGTCGACGCGGACGACGTCGCGGGCACCGCGGATCGCGTCGTTACCCTCCTGGAGAACGAGGACCGACGGAACGAGTTCGGGCACAACGCCCGAGAGCACGTTCGCGAGCACTTCCTGTTGCCGCGCCAGATCGCGGAACTCCTCGACGTGTTCACGACGGTACTCGGCCGTGAGCCCTGACGTCGACGTACCGAACGATGTCGACGCGGGACGCCACGGACCTACACCATTATCCGCCGAGGCGGTGAGTTGTATCCCATGAGCCGACTCATCGATCGGGTACTGATACCGACCGACGGTAGCGAGGGCGCGCTCGCGGGCGCGTATCGCGGGATCGCGCTCGCGTCCCGATCCGGCGCCGACGTGCACGTCCTCTCAGTGGTGGACGTCCAGGTCGATGGACCGACCGACTTCGACGACGTGACGATTTCGGCGCTCGAGGAGCGGGCCGACGACGCGGTCGAGGAGATCGCCGACCTCATCTCCGAGCACGACGGCTCCCTCGACGTCACGACGACCGTCACGCGTGGCACGCCGTTCCAGACGATCAGGGAGTACGCCAATCGACGCGAGATCGACGTCGTCGTCATGGGAACGAAGGGTCGGACGGGCCTCGACCGAATCCTACTCGGGAGTGTCACCGAGAACGTCCTTCGAACCGCCAGAACGCCCGTACTCGCCGTGCCACCGAACGCCGAAAACGGCGCGATCGACGACGTGACATTCGAGCAGTTACTCCTGCCGACGGACGGGAGCGAAGGGGCCGCGATCGCGGCGACGTGGGGAATCGCACTCGCCTCCCACTTCGATGCGGCGGTCCACACGTTGTACTCCGTCGACACGAGCCCGTTCTCGCAGTCCAGGGGGCCGGGTGACGTCGTCGGCGCACTCGAGATGCGGGGCGAGTCGGCGATCGATACGGTCCGCGAGCAGGCCCGCGACGCCGGCGTCACCGTCTCCGGTTCGGTCGCGTCCGGGTCGCCCGAGAAGGTAATTCTCTCGTACGCGGCCGACCACGAGGTCGATCTGATCGTGATGGGGACCCACGGCAGGACGGGCGTTGGACAGTGGTTCCTCGGGAGCGTCACCGAAAACGTGGTCCGTGGGGCCGAGGTCCCCGTGTTCTGCGTCCCGGTGAGCGCTGAGTCGCCGTGATGGACCCGCTGCCGGCCGGCAACGAGCTGTGAGTCGATCGACGACGCGCGGCGCCGACGTCACGCCGACGGATCGGTCGGAATCTGGGTGTACGCGCCGACCATCGCGTCGACGAGCGCGACGTCGCCGAGCGTGGCTCCCTCGTCGACGATCGACCCGCGTACGGTCGTCGACTCGAGCGTCGCTCCGGGGAAGATCACCGCCCGTTCGACGTCGGCGTCGACGAGGGTCGCTTCCGACATGACGTGGACGTTCGAACCGATCGTCGCGGACTCGACGGACGCCGTGTCGGCGATCAGCGACTCGCCGTCGAGTCGCCAGGCGACGGCCTCCAGGTACTGTGCCCGGGTACCGACGTCGAACCAGACCCCGTCGAACGCGTACGCGTACGTGGGTTCCTCCGTGTGAAGCCACGAGACGAACCAGCCCGGTTCGTCCGGGTCGTTCCCCGCCTCGAGGTAGGTCGGTAACAGCGACAGCGTCTCGCGGGGGAACGCGTAACACCCGATCGAGACGCGCGTCCCCGGCGGTTCGTCGGGCTTTTCCTCGAAGCCGACCACGCGGTCGCCGTCGAGGTCGACGACGCCGTAGACGGTGGCCAGATCCGGTGCACCGACGTCGTAGACGGCGATCGTGGGTCCGTCCCGCCGATCGAAGAACTCGAGGAAGTCCCCGATCGCGAAGTCGAAGAGATTGTCGCCGGCGATCACTAGCAGGTCGTCGTCGATTCCTTCGCGGTCGACTAACTGGGCGAGCGCCCCGACGACGCCGAACTTCTCTCCTTCCTCGCGCGTCTCCTCGACCGACAGGCGCGGCTTGTCGTACCCGCTATCGGCCAGGTGCGCCTCGAAGTCCGGGGCGAAGCGCTCGTTCGTGCTGACGTAGACCTCCTCGATTCGGTCGAGGGCCTCGAGTTCGTCGTAGATTCGATCGATGACGGTGGTTTCCCCGAGCGGGAGGAACATCTTCGGTCGATATCTCGTGATCGGCCACAGCCGAGTGGCGTAGCCCCCGGCGAGGACGACGGCCTTCATCGGTACGGCCCGCCGTTGGTCGGGTCGACGGTCGGCACCGACGGTCTAGTGCCGCGGCGGTCTCTCCGTTCGATCCCATCGCGGTCGACCCGTCCGAACGGCGAACTGACGACGCGCATGCGTATCACTGGCGGATCCGCGTACACTCCCACGACCGCGGTGGTAAACCTTTCACCGGCCCGATCCCGGAATCGTGTAGCGCGTGGCACAATTAACTCCCTGGCTGTGGGAGTGGCCGGTGTCATGGAGAACGCTCGAACGCAACTCGAGGCGGACATCGCCGCCCTCGAGGGATTGCCGGTGTTCGTCGCGTACAACGCGAACGTCGACGCGATCGTCCGGGTGGACGAGGATCTGGAGTCGTTTCTGGACCGCCCCGCAGAGCCCGGGACCGAGTCGCCGCCGAGTCCGCTCGACTCAAAGGCGGACCTGGCGACGGCGATTACCCACACGATGGCGGCGGGCCACGGCGACGAGGTGGCGATGACGGACGCGTTCGCCGCCACGCTCGAGGCGGAGCTGACGCCGGACACACAGCAGATGGGTGGACAGGCGGGGATCATGACGAACCTGTTGACCGCACTCGGAACGGCCCCGATCACGTTCACGTACCTCGTCTCCGAGACCCAGCGCTCGATGTTCGAACACGCCGACGCGGTTCGGTATCCGCTAGTCGAGGACGGACGGGTCAGCTACGTCTCCCTGGACGAGTTCACCAATACGGACCGGACGAAGATCAACTGGGTGTTCGAGTTCAGGGTCGGGGACGAACTCTTCGGCGTCGAAGCGATCGAGGACACCCGGTTCATCGCGGCGTCGCGACCGCCCGAGTTCGACCTGATAACGGGTGACCTCGACGAGGCTGTCGACCAGATCGGCGCGGACGTCGACGGGGCATTGCTCGCGGGCTATCACAATCTCACCCCCGACCACGTCGAGACCAGCTACGACGACACGCTGGCTCACGCCCGGGACGTCATCCACAGGCTTCGATCCGGTGGCGACGACGTCGACGTTCACGTCGAGTACGCCGTGACCCACGACGACGACCTCAGGGCGAGCATGTACGAGTGGATCCTCCCGGAGGCGGACGTCATCGGCGCGGACACGCACGAACTCAACCTCCTCCACGACGACGCGGGACTCGCGGTGGCCGGCGAGGAGCCGTCGGACGAGACGCCGTTCGATCCGGACGAAATCCTCACCCACTACCGCATGCTCGAGGCGTTGCGTGCGGAACTCGGCGTCGGATGTATCCAGTTGCACGCGATGGAGTACCACCTGGCCGTTATGGGCGACTACCACCCGCCGGAGGCCGTCCTTCGAGGGCTGGAGTTCAGCGCCGTCAACGCCGCGACGAAGGCGGATCGTGGCGAGATCGCGGCGGCGTCCGACCTCGAGACGGGCCTGACATACGAGCCGTCCCGACGGGGCCGGGAGGCGATCGAACTCCTCGGGGAGCACGTCGACGCGTCGACGGACGGCGGCACGCTCTGTACGCCCACGGTCGTTGCCTGCCCGAATCGCGTCGTCGACGACCCGGCGGGCACGGTCGGCATCGGGGACATCGTCTCGTCTTCGAGTTTCATCCTCGAATTGGCCCTCGCCGCCGATCGCGAGGAGGCGGCGACGTAGGATCGATCACTCCCGGGTCAGCGGACGACGGTAACCGGGACGGTCGCCCGCTCGACGATCGCCTTCGCGACGCTCCCGAGCATTTGTTCCGCCCGCGCCGAGCGCCCGCGGTGGCCGACGTAGATCGCGTCGAACCCCTCGCTTTCGGCGAAATCGGCGATTGCGACGTCGGGATCGCCGTAGAGCAACTCGCCGTCGCCCTCGACGGTGTCGACGCTGTCGACGGCCCGATCCAGGACGTCGAGCGCTCGCTGTTCGGTGGCTTCGATGTTCTCTATAATCAACCGCTGATCGGCGTCCGAGAGCGTCGAGATCGGTTCGCTGCCGCCTTCGTCGTAGACGGCCGGGTCGACGGCGTGGGCGACCGTTATCGATCCGCCGACCGCGTCGGCGATGTCCGCCGCGTAGGCGAGTGCGTTCTCGGCCTCGTCGGAGCCGTCGGTGGCCACGAGGAACTTCATGGGTGCGGGTTCACCTCGGAGCGAAATAAAATCGACACCAACTGCGGGTCGCCCGACCGACTGACGCGGGTCGAATCTCCCGCTCGCTGCTCACTTGGTCGTGTCGTCTGCCGCTCACTCGGCCGCGTCGTCTGCGGGTGACCACGGGTCGAACAGCTGCACGAACGCGAGCGTGCCACCGATCACGGCGAGGTAGAACGCCCATCGGGACCACCCAGTTGCCAGAAAGATCAGACTCAGTCCGACGACCCAGCCGGTCACGACGACGAGAATCCACGATAGCGATAGGATCGCTCGGGCGAGCGTGCGACGGGTACTGTTCTCGAGCATGTCGATCAGAAGTGATAGCCGTGGCGGTCGGTCAACTCGTGGGCGGCGACGCCCCAGACGTGATCCTGGCCGGGCCACCAGGTTCTCGCGCTGTTGATCGAGGCGACGATCGCTCCGTCGACGTCGTCGCGATCCGCGTTGACGGTCACGGAGCCGCTGTCGCCGTCGCTTATGTCGGTCTCGGATCCCCACTTCAGCTGTCCCCGACGGCATCGATCCGTCGTCACGCAGGTGGCGGCGTCGATCCCGTGGACGGCACCTGACGACGTTCCGCTCGTTCCGCCGATCTTGAGCACGTCCTCGCCGCGAGCGACGAGATCGGCGAGCCCCCAGAGCGTGTACTGTCCGACGACGGGGAGGGAGCCGTTGCGTCCGAGGACGCTTCCCGGTCGGGCGGACCGAGCGGGTCGGGCGATCGCGACGTCGAGGTCGGGGAGCGCGTCCACGACGTGCCCGATCGTTCGTGGTTCATCATCGTGTATCGTCGGTAGCGCGAGTTCGTCACCCGATGCGGCGTCCCAGTCGGGAAACGCGTGCAGGGCCGTCCCGAACAGCGGAGTCGACGCGTCAGATCGATACAGGGCCGGCGTCAGCGTCGCGAAGTTGTGATTGGTTTCACAGCGAACGCCCCCGGGAATGGGATCGACGTCGCCGTGAGCCACGAGCTGGGTGGCTTCCGTCGGCGCATCGCCTTCGAGTCCGTCGACGCCTTCCGCCTCTTCGATCTCGATCGCGATTCCGTCGAGCGAGTCCCCCCAGTCGATGCCGATTCGTGACAGGAGCCCCGACAGATCCCGTGGCAGGGAGGCAACGTCGTTCGGCCGAACGCCAATGGAGAGTCGCGCCGTTCCCTCGTCGTACGTGCCGGGAACAACGGCGCTGTTGAGGTAGCCGGGTATCCGCGTTTTGACCAGCTTCGCGTGGATGTCGAGGGCGGTCTCGACGCGCTCGTACCAGTCTGCAGGCACCTCCCGCGTCACGGCTTCGAACGTCGCGGCGTTCGGTTCGTCGAACAGGTGATCGCTGTCGGGCGATCGAACGTAGGCCGTCTCGACGTCGACGGTGCCGTCGGGTGCGTCGAGCGCGCTGTCGATTCCGATCACTCCGGACAGCCCGAGGGCGTACCCGACCCCGAGCGTGGCCGCGACGGCGACGACCGCCCCGAACGCATCAGCGGCGAGGTAGCGGCGCCAGGACACGTCCGACACCCCGGCTGCCGCAGCCAGAACCGTGGGGGGCATCGCGGCCAAGCGGCCGAGCACGGCGATGAGCGGCCCACGGCGGGCGATCACCCGTTGGGCGAGTTCGAGCTGTCGTGGCGGGATCGCGCGGTGCAGCCACGCGGGTCCGTCGCCGGATCGCAGTACCGACTGGTAGGCGCGACCGATCACGAAGAACGCCGGGACCGCCAACAGGCCGAGAGGCAGGAAGGCCAGGAACAGCAGCAGGAGGTCCGGTTCGCCGAGGTAACGCGACTGTCCACCACCGACGAGCAGGAACTCCTTCTGCGGACGGACCAAGACCAAGAGCGAGATGTCGTTGATCAGCAGCCACGGGATGGCCGGGACCGCGGCGAGGGGCACGGCGAATCGGGTGATCACCACCGCGAGCGAGAGCCGTCGCCATCCGCTGGGGATCGGTCGCCGGATGACCGCGGTGTCGACCGAAGGGTCGAGTGAACTCATCGGCGTCTCCGTGGTCGTGGCTGGCAGGTCTCGCAGGCGTACGCCCAACGACCGGCGAGATCGAAACGTCGTACCTCGGTGTCGCAGCGGCGGCAGTGTTCGCTGCGGTAGACGTAGGTGGCTTCCTCGCGGGTCATGCGGCTGCGCGGCTTGCCGGCTTCCTTCGGGTCGACCGTGACGATCCGTCGCTCGCGTACGCCGCGGCGCAACCACGGCACCAGGGTGCCCCACATCGCGTCCCACTGCTCGCAGGTGATGCGGTTGGACGGCGTCTCGGGGTGGATGCCGTGCACGAACAGGACCTCGGCGCGGTAGACGTTGCCGATGCCGGCGAGCACCCGCTGGTCCATCAGAGCCTGCCCGATCGGGATCCTGCGGCGTTGCAGCGCGTTCCATACCAGTTCGGGTTCAGCGTCCTTGCGGATGGGATCCGGCCCCAGCCGGGCGATGATCGCGTCGACCTCGTCGGGGGCGAGCAGCGCACACGCGGTGGCACCCACAAGGTCGACGGTGCGTTCGAGGCCGACGACGCGATACCTCGCCGTCTCCCGGGGCTCAGGCGCGGGGGAGTCGTGCGTGAAGAACCGACCGAACAGGCCGAGGTGGACGTGCACGGTCAGCCCACCGTCGTAGTGGTGGAACAGGTGCTTGCCGTAGGCATCGGCTCGCTCCAGGACCTGGCCGTCGAGGAGTGCCGCGGCCTCGAGGAAGCGGCCCTGGGGCGAGCTGACCCGCACCGGGGCACCGCCGAACCAGGCGGTGTGGTCGCGCGCGAGGCGGTGGATCGTGTGGCCTTCGGGCACAGCTGGACCTCGCGAGGTCGGGGGCGGCCCGGATGAGGCCAACGAGCAGGGTCAGGGGCACCATGCGAGCAGCGAGCCTATGGGACCGGCGTGAACGCGTGGTGGCCCACGGTCCCTCGCCCGGTCGGTCCTGGGCGCCTACCCTCGATGTCCACAGCCCCGGGATCGGAGCGCACCGTGACGCCGACGAGACGTAGCCTCGAGGGCATGCCCGAGGTCCACGTCCGGCCCCTCCGGCGTCGTGAGTACGACGTCCTGGTCGAGCACGGCTTGATCGGCGCGGACGAGCGGATCCAGCTGCTCGACGGGGAGCTGATCGAGTTGAGTCCGCAAGGTGCGCCGCACGCCGGCCTCGTCGAGGCCCTCACCGAACGCCTGGTGCCCGCCCTGGTCGGGCGCGCC
>SLIS01000434.1 GCA_007135505.1 Halovivax sp. | reverse complement strand
GCGGACGAAACTCGGGAAGGCGATGCGCGCGATGGCCGACAACCGTGACCTGGCGCTGATCACCGGCATCCCGACCGAGCGGGTCATCCTGGCGACCTGGGTGATCGGCGCGGGGCTGACCGGCATGGCCGGCTACCTGATCGTCTTAGAGCAGGAGACGCTGAACTTCAACACCGGCTGGTTCCTCCTGCTTTTGATCTTCGCCGCGGTCATCCTCGGCGGCATCGGCTCGATCTACGGCGCGATCACCGGCGGGCTGATCATCGGGCTGGCGGACAACCTGATGCTCGTCTGGATCAGCGGCGACCTCACCCGCGTGGCGGCGTTCCTGTTGATGATCATGATCCTCATCTTCAAGCCGAACGGGCTGTTCGGAGGTGTCGAAACGGCATGAGTGACGATCCACCGGAGAACGACGGCGGAGGTTCGGGCGCCGGCGGGACGCTCGGCGATCGGTTCGCGGCGCTCCCTCGCTGGCAGTCTGACCTGCTGCTCATCGTCGCGGCGTTGCTCGGCGTGTACGCGCTGATCGGCGGGCTCGGCCTCGTGACCGGCCTGAACTTCGGCGGTATTACGAGAACGCTTCGGACCGTCACGTTCTACGCCGCAGCGTACGCGCTCCTCGTCCTCGCGCTCAACCTCCACTGGGGGTACACCGGGCTGTTCAACATCGGGGTCGCGGGCTTTATGGCCGTCGGCGCGTACACGATGGCGATCGCCACCGCGGACGTCGACCCGGGCGTCACCGGCACGCCGGGACTCGGGCTCCCCGTCCCGGTCGGCGTCGTCCTGGGGATGATCGCGGCCGGACTGGTCGGCCTGATCGTCGTGTTGCCGGCGCTGCGGATCCGTGCCGACTACTTCGCGATCGTCACGCTCGCGTTCGCCGAGGTCATCCGACTGCTGATCACCTCCGGCGCGCTCCGGGAGTTCGAGGTCCTCGGCCGCGAGCTCGGCACCGGCGGCGGCGCCGGGATCAACTTCGCACGGCTCGACACCGTCGTCCCGAGCTGGATCCTCTACCGGGGCGGTGACATCGAACAGGGGACGAACCTCGTTGGCTACCAGCTGCTCACGGTCACGAACGCCCTGGGCATCGAACGAACGATGGTCGAAAACTGGCTGTACACCCTGACGATGCTCCTGCTCGTCGTCCTGGTGTTCTGGCTCCTGGTTCGAACGGGGAACTCGCCGTTCGGCCGGCTGCTCAAGGCGATCCGGGAAGACGAACTCGCCGCGAAGTCACTCGGGAAAGACACCGACACGGTGAAGATCAAGGTGTTCATCCTCGGCTGTGCGATCATGGGGCTCGCGGGAATCTTCTGGCAGGGACGCAACGGCTACGTCGACCCCAACGCGTTCATGCCGATCGTCACCTTCTACATCTTCATCGCGCTGATCATCGGCGGCTCCGGCTCGAACACCGGCAGCGTCATCGGCGCGATCGTCTTCGTCGGCCTCCTGCTCGAGGGGCCGCCGTACGTCCAGCGGATCGTTCGCCAGAACACCGACCTGCCCAGAGCGGACACGGTGTACGACGGCGTCGTGAGCCTCGGCAGCCTCGACCCGCTCCCGTTACTTGGCTACATCGTCGGCGAACTGCCGAACCTCCGGTTCATCCTGTTCGGGATCATCCTGATCGTCCTGATGATTTACCGGCCCGACGGACTGCTGGGCCACCGCAACGAGCCGGCGTCGCCGATCGACCTGCGCCGGGAACGCTCACCGAACGCCGGCGTGCCGACACCCCGGCGCGCCGATGGAGGTGAGTCCGATGAGTGACGCCGACTCGAGCGCCATCAACCGGTCCGCCGACGCCGCTTCGGACGTCCCGCTTCGCATCGCCGACCTGAAGAAGACGTTCGGTGGCGTCGTCGCCGTCGACGGCGCGAGTTTCGCCGTCGAACGCGAAACGATCACGGGACTGATCGGCCCGAACGGCGCCGGCAAGTCGACGACGTTCAACCTGATCACCGGGGTACACACCCCAGACTCGGGACGCGTCGTCTTCGACGGCGAGGAGATCACGGGACTGAAGCCGAACAAGGTCGCCAACCGGGGCCTCGTTCGGACGTTCCAGATCGCCCGCGAACTCAGCGAGATGACCGTCCTCGAGAACATGTTGCTGGCGTTCGAGGGCCAGCAGGGCGAATCGCTGTGGCGATCGGTGGCACCCGTCGCCCGCAAAGCCGTCATCGACGAGGAGCGCGAACTCTTAGAGCGCGTGTGGCAGACCCTCGAGCTGTTCGAGATCGACCACCTCGCTCACGAGGAGGCCGGGACGCTCTCGGGGGGACAGCGGAAACTGCTCGAGATGGCCCGGGCGCTGTTGACCGAGCCGGAGATGCTGTTGCTCGACGAGCCGATGGCCGGCGTGAACCCATCGCTCGAGGTGAAGCTGATCGAACGCATTCACGACTTACGCGAGGAGGGCTACACCTTCCTGCTGGTCGAACACGACATGGACGTCATCATGGAACACTGCGAACACGTGATCGTCATGCACCAGGGAGCGGTGCTCTCGGAGGGCACGCCCAAGGAGATTCAGGCGGACGAACGCGTCATCGAGGCCTACCTCGGGGGTGAGATCTGATGTTAGACGTCGACGCCCTCGACGCCGGCTACGGCGACTTCCAGGTACTGTACGACGTCGACCTGGCCGTCGATGAGGGCGAGTACGTCACCATCGTCGGCCCGAACGGCGCCGGTAAGTCGACCGTGATGAAGTCGGTCTTCGGACTGACGAGCTACATGGGCGGTCGCGTCGAGTTCCAGGGCGCAGAGATCAGCGGCCTCCGTCCCGAGGAAATCATCACCCACGGCATCGGCTACGTTCCCCAGAACGACAACGTCTTTCCATCGTTGACCGTCCGGGAGAATCTCGAGATGGGCGCGTACATCCTCGACGAGGTTCCCCAGGACGCGCTGAACGCGGTCTTCGACCGGTTCCCGATCCTCGAAGAGCGCCAGGGTCAGAAGGCCGGGACCATGAGCGGTGGCCAACAGCAGATGGTCGCGATGGGGCGAGCGCTGATGCTCGAACCCGACCTGCTGTTGCTGGACGAGCCGTCGGCCGGGCTCGCCCCTGACCTCGTCGACGACATGTTCGACCGGGTCGACATCATCAACGAGGCGGGGACCGCCGTGTTGATGGTCGAACAGAACGCAAAGGAGGCCTTGCGTCGATGTGACAGGGGCTACGTACTCGTCCAAGGGCGCAACAGGTACGAGGACGAGGGAGACGTGCTGCTCGGGGACGAACAGGTCAGGCAGGACTTCAGATC
>SLIS01000299.1 GCA_007135505.1 Halovivax sp. | reverse complement strand
TCGAAGATCGAACCGCCGTAGGCCCGGAGCGTCTCGAACGCGGCGTCGCCGTATCGAAACCCCCTGTCGTCGACGCTGACCGTGGCTTCCGACGCCGGGACGAGCTCCCCGTCGACGTGATACAGCCGTTCCCCGTTGCCACTCGTGGCCGTCATGCGTCCCTCCGGCCGAATTCGTCGGCCAGCTCGCAGAAGTTCGCGATCAGTCCCTTGCCGATCGACAGCGAGATGTCGTTCGCCGCCTCGCGGTCGGCGCGCGCGTCCTCGCCGGTCCGAACGTCGGCATTCGGTTCGCGCGTCAGGATGCTCTCGGGGTGAAACTGCACCCCGACGTGGGGATGCTCCCGGTGACGGACGGCCATCACCACCTCGCGCTCGTCGACCGTCGTGGCCGTCTCGACGAGCGAACCGGGGATGTCCGCGCGCTCGACGGCGAGCGAGTGGTATCGTCCGACCTGGAAGCGGTCGGGGAGTCCGGTGAAGATGCCCTCGCCGTCGTGATCGATCTCGGACGGCTTGCCGTGGACGACGTCGGGGGCGTGGCCGACGGGGGCGCCGTTGGCGGCACAGAGTGCCTGATGGCCGAGGCAGACGCCGAGGATCGGGTACGTCGTCTCGGCGAACAGCGGGATCGAGATCCCCGCATCCGCCGGCGTCCCCGGGCCGGGCGAGATCACGATGCCCGTCGGGTCGAGGGCGCGAACGTCCGCGACGGTGACCGCGTCGTTTCGGCGGACGACGACCTCGTCCGCCACCTCGCCGACGTACTGCACCAGGTTGTAGACGAACGAGTCGTAGTTGTCCAGTACGAGTATGCGGGTCGAACTCGAGTCGTCCGGGGGCACCTCGCTCACTGTGTTTCACCCCCTCGCGGTTGCGATCTCCTGGCCGACTCGACGGCGAGTTCGGCTCGTTCGCCGAGCGCCTCGTCGATGGCCGTCACGAGAGCGCGTGCCTTGTCGAGCGTCTCGTCGTACTCGCGCTCCGGCTCGGAGTCGTGGACGATCCCCGCACCGACGCGGAGGTGGAACTCGTCGGCCTGGCGAACCAGCGTCCGGATCACGATATTGAGCGTGGCACGTCCGTCGAAGCCGAAAACCCCGATACTGCCGGTATAGGGGCCGCGACGGACGTCCTCCAGTTCGTCGATTATCTCCATCGTTCGGGGTTTCGGTGCGCCGGTGATCGTCCCGCCGGGAAACGTCGCCGCGATGGCGTCGGCGAGCGTGGCCGTCCCCCGGAGTCGGCCACGAACGTCCGAGACGAGGTGCATCACCTCCGAGTACCGGTCGATCCGGCGGTACTCGTCGACGGAGACGGAGCCGTACGCACAGACTTTCCCGAGGTCGTTGCGCTCGAGGTCGACGAGCATGGCGTGTTCGGCACGCTCTTTCTCGTCCGACAGAAGCTCGTCGGCGTACGCTTCGTCCTCGACGGGCGTCTCCCCCCGCGGCCGGGTTCCCGCGATGGGTTCCGTCCGGACGAACGCTCCGTCGCGCGCGAGCAGGAGTTCCGGGCTCGCGCTGATCAGGTCGGCCGAGTCGTACTCGAGTAGCCCCGAGTACGGTGCCGGGTTGACGCGACGGAGTGCGTCGTAGGCCGCGACGGGGTGAACCGCAGCGGGGGCGACGAGTCGCTGGGAGATGTTGGCCTGAAAGGTGTCGCCGTCGCGAACGTACGCCTTCACCCGCCTGACGCGTTCGGCGAAGGCGGCCCGACCGCAAGTGCTCTCGAACGTCGCGTCGTCGGCCGTGACCGGCGGCGGGCCGATACCGGAGTTTCCGGATCGAATCGCGTCGGCGAGGGAAAGCGCTCGGTCGCGACCGCGCTCGAAGACCGCCTCGGCTCCCCCCTCTCCGGACGCTTCGAGCCGCGGACAGGCCACGATCCGGAGGGTCACTGGCCCGTCTACCGGGGCCTCCCAGGCGGCCAGTCTATCGAAGACGGCGAGTTCGAGCCGTGGCAGACCGCGGTCGTCGACGGCCGTCGCGGGCAGATCCTCGAGCTCCCTGGCGACGTCGTAGGAGAGCCACCCGATCGCGCCGCACGGAAACGGGACCGGATCGTCCTCGCCGGCCGTCCGATCGGCGACGAGAGCCTCGCCATCGAGCACTCCCTCGAGCGCCGCGAGCGTCGGCGAGCCGTCCGCCGAGCGACTTCGGGTCTCGGCGTTCGGTGAAACCGTCACGCGTTCGATCGGGTCGACGCCGAAGTACCCCCAGCCGCTCTGCCCGCCGGTCGTCTCCAGGAACGCACCACCCGGTCCGTCGCGGGCGCGCCGATAGGCGGCGAACGGATCGTCGACGGTGAGACGCACCTCGACCGGAATTCGAACCCCCGGGTCGGCCTCGGCGGCCAGCACTCGAACGTCGTCGACCGTCGTTTCCACCCGCGGTTCGCTCATATCTTCGCAGAGAACCTCACGCGCTAATCCTCTTACGGTAGCGATGACGGGAATCAGTAGTCGACCCGCGGGACGGGAATCACGAGTCGACTTGCGGGGCGGGAGTCGCTAGTCAGCCGGCGGGACGGTGTCGCATTCGAGGAACCGACGGTTTCTCCGGGCAGGTGACAGGATACGAGAAACTGCCCGGGTCGGAATGCGATCGTCCGGGATAGGAGAGTAGTGCACTCGATGCCTAAAATGGCCTGACGGGTTCGGTCGGCTAAAACCGGTGAACGGTGTCGGTCGATCGCTCGCGGTCGAGTTCGATTATCGGGCGGCCGCCCGGTCGATCCAGTCTTCGATTCTGGACGGTGCGATCTCGGTCGCGTCGGCGAGCTCGTCGGCGTCGGCGTCAGCGAGTTCCTCGACGGAACCGACGCCCGCGTCGGCGAGTCGCTCGGCGTACGCCGGGCCGATGCCCGAGATCTCCGTGACTGGCTCGGCCTCGTCGGACGCGCTATCGGACGCGTCTTCGGTTTCGTCGGCTTCACCCTCGTCCGTCTCGGCCGGGACCTCGGAGTCGGCCGCGGTCTCGGTTGGGTCCGTCTTGTCGGTGGTCGGGACCGCATCGGATTCGCCCGGTCCGGCGGCCTCGCCGGGTTCTGCGGCCTCGCCCTCCTCGTCCGGCACCGACGAGATCGTTTCGGTGGAGCCGCTGGCACTGGCGCCGGCCGCGGCACCGTCTTCGGGTTCAGCCGCCTCGGACTCTGCCTCCTCGATCGCCGCGGCAGCGTCTTCGGCTGAACCCGACGTGGACGTTTCCTCCGCGGCCGATTCGTCCGCCGTCCCCTCGCCAGCATCCACGTCGTCCGACTCGGACGCCGACGAGTCGCTGCGACTGCTCATCGGCGGTGG
>SLIS01000250.1 GCA_007135505.1 Halovivax sp. | reverse complement strand
GGCCGTCGACGTGGCCGCGGCGTGATCGGGGCCTACTCGTCGCTCGTCGCCGCTGTTTCCTCGTCATCGTCGCTCGATTCTTCGGCCTCTTCGATCGCCGCCTCGGCGACGATCGCCTCGGCGTCGAGGTCCTGCTCCTCGGCTAGGGCTACGAGCAGCGCTCGCTGTTCGGCGAGCTCGGTATCGAGTTTTCGGACGGTGTCGTGCGTGTGGTCGACCTCCTCCTCGAGGTTGATGATCCGACCCTGGAGCTCCTGGACCTGTTTGTACATCTGTTCCGCCTTGTCGGAGAGTCCCTGGATCTTCTTCGCCGTCGAACCGAGTCCCATACCTGTGGTATCACGGGGCCAGATAATTGGCTCTTTCCACTCGAATTCGAGCGTAGTTGCGCCAGTCGCCACCAGTAACCCGTAGTCGAACCGCGCTCGAACTCATCGACGACGCGCTCTTGGGACCCTGTCGACTCACTCTGGCGGGTAAGAACGATATCCCCGTGCGGTGATCGGTCTCGTATGGCTAACTCGCGACGTCCCGGCGTCACCTCGAGGCGAACCGCGGGTGAATCGCCGTGGTGAAACGCATCCGCCGGTTGGCGGTGTACGTCGGTTCCCTTCTGCTTTTGATCGCGTTGTACACCCTCGTCTACCGATGGGGGATGGCCGTCTACGAGAACGAGTCGAGAACTTGGTACCAGTCGCTCGAAATGGTCGTCCAGTCGATGACGACGACGGGGTACGGACAGGACGCTCCCTGGGAGACTCTCGAGATGACGGCGCTGGTACTTCTTATCCAGATCACGGGGATCGCCTACATCGTCGTCGCGATCCCGCAGTTCGTCGTCCCCTGGCTCGAGACGCTCGTCCAGCCGTCCCCGCCCGAGGAGATCGACCGCATCGAGGACCACGTCGTCGTCGTTGGTTACACCGCTCTCTGTGACACACTCGTCGGCGAACTCGAGGGGAACGGGACACCGTACGCGATCATCGAGGATGACGAGGATCGCGCACAGCAACTCCACGAGGACGAACTCGTCGTGTTACACGGCGACCCATCGACCGACGAAACCCTCGACGCGGCGCAGATCGAGGCGGCGACCGCCGTCGTCGTTGACGCGGCCGAACGCGAGTACGTCAGTACGGTACTCGCGATCGAGGATCGCGATCCGGACGCAGATATCTTCGTCCTCGTCACCGACCCCTCTCGAGCGCGGTACTTCCGGTACGCTGGCGTCGACGAAGTGCTCTCGCCGAAACACCGACTCGGGAAGGCGCTGGGCGACCGCGTCAGAACGATCCTCGCACCGGCGCCCGATGGGGAGGTCGCCCTTGGAGAGGACCTCGACCTCGCCGAGTTCTACGTCGATCCCGGGAGCGAGTACTTCGGCGAGACGATGGCGTCGACGCGTCAACTCGAAGACACCGGCGCGACTGTCGTCGGAGCGTGGGTCCGTGGCGATTTTGTCACCACGCTCTCGGAGCAGGTCCATGTCGACGAGAACACGTCGCTGCTCGTCGTCGGTACCGAGTCCGCTCTCGAGTCGGTCGCCGATCTGACCGGATCGTCCGGGAGTCCGTACCGAACGTCCGAGGAACCGGCCGTCGTGGTCGGGGCCGGCCTCGTCGGGCGAACCGCCGCCGGCACGCTCGAACGGGCGGGGCTCGAGACGACCGTCGTCGACCGTGAGGACGGCGACGTCGTCGACGTCGTTGGCGACGCCACGGACGAGGAGACGCTACTGAAGGCCGGAATCGAGGACGCGGGAACGGTCGTCGTTGCACTCGATCGCGACGGTGACGCGGTCCTCGTAACGCTGACTGCGAGCGCCCTCAGTCCGGGCGTCGAGATCGTCGTCGGCGCCGACACCGCAGACAGCCTGCGGGCGTTACGGACTGCGGGCGCCGATCACGCGCTGGCCCTGCCGAACGTGGCAGGGCGAATGATCGCCCTACGGGCGTTCGACCGCGAGGTGATGCCACTGAGCGAACAGCTCCAGTTGCGACAGCTCGCTGCCCCGGCGCTCGTCGGCACGGTTCTCGAACCGGCGACGATCCGCGAGGAGACGGACTGTCTCGTCATCGGACTCGAACGGGAGGGGGAGTACCGCACCGACATCGACGGAACACGTCTAGAGCGCGACGATTCGCTCGTGATCGCCGGTACCGATGGACAGATCGATCAGTTTCGAGACGCCTACGGTGACGAGTGATCGGAACTGGGGAGTCGCGGCCAGTAGCAGTTGTGACGGACGTTCACGAATCGGCGACGGTGCAAACAGCGATTCGCTTTCGAACCGTACGGTCCCTATGGGGGGTTCAGAGTTCGATCCGGAGGATCCGGAACAGGCGGAGATCGGACGCGAGATGGTCGACGAGAGCACCGGACTTGGCTCCGTTGCGGCCCACCTCTACCGGGGGGAGATGGAGCGAATGGTCGAGTGGCGCGGCCGGCTCGATACGACCACCAACTGGGCCGTGACGGTGATGTCGGCCATCGTCGCCTACGCCTTCTCCGGCGAGGTTTCCCACGCCGTGATACTCGCCGGACTCATCATGGGGACCGTGTTCCTCTTCATCGAGGCCAGACGCTTTCGCGACTACGACATCTGGCGCTCGCGCGTCCGCGTACTCCAGGAGAACCTCTTTGCGAACGCGCTCGACCCTTCCCAGGGGGTCGAACACGACGCCTGGCGGGCGGAGCTGAGTCGGGACTACCGAGAACCGGAACGTAAGATCAGCTACCGCGGTGCGTTCAGCCACCGGTTGCGGCGGGTGTACCTCCCGTTGATTACCGCGATGCTCGTCGGCTGGGCGTTTCACGTCTGGGCGTTCAATCCAGACGAAACGTTCTTCGAGGGGGCCAGTTTGCCGGGCGTCAGCGGCACCGTCGTTATCGCCGCCATCGGGCTCTACTACGCAATCCTGCTCGTCCTCTCCGTACCGCTCTCTTCGAAAGAACGCGGCGAATCCGGCGACGCCGATCACGGCGACATCGAGTGACACGATCTGCTGTAACGAGTTACGGGCACAACGGCAGACCGGTCGCGGTTGCCCCAGAACTGACTGACGACAGTCCGTGCAACGACCAGCATCGAGGGCCGTCGATCATACCGCCGCCGCCCGTTCTCGAGACGAAAAGTCCTTAAGTACCAATCCACTGTATACGAATGGATAGGTCGGGCAGTTAGGCCCTGCTCGTAACCCGCGATATGGCCTTTAGCGGGGACCGAACGCCGCGGGCGTCCGGTCCGACCGACCGGGGCCCCGGGAGCCAACGGAGAAGCCTCGTCCGTCGGGGACAGCGGTCCACGGTGGCCGTCCGCAGGGACG
>SLIS01000021.1 GCA_007135505.1 Halovivax sp. | reverse complement strand
TGTGATCGCATGCTTACGTTCTTCAATTAGATCATGATAACGCTTGTGCAGGATTTCGTGACGTATTTTAACTGTATTAGATCTGGAAATCAATATACTAAATTTGATAAGGGAAGATAATTTAAAAGTAGATCGTCATAGATGAGCGGGTCGAATGGACACGGACTGTGCGTAACTCCGACGATCCGGACGGTACCAAGCCGGGTAACGACACTGATAGAGGAACGGAATCGTTCGCCTACGTCTCGTGAATCCGTTCCCCGCGGTTCAGCCGCGTCGCGATCGAGAACGTCTGCTCGGCCTCGCGGCGGGTGGGGAAGTGGGCGGCCATGTAGCGAGCCGTCGCGATCAGCGGGAGGCGGCGGTCCCAGTCGGTGTCGGCCAGGTCGTGTTGGCGGTACGCCGCCTCGACGTTCTGCAGGGTGTGGAAGCCGGCGTCCTCCCGGAGGAGACCGTGGCCGAGCGACCGCTTCAGGTCGGCGACGGACCCACCGCAGTCGAAGTGCTCGGCGACGAGTCTGCCCGCCTCGTTCACCGTCCCCTCCTCGTCGAAGGTCGCGAGCAGTTCCGTCCGGATGGACTCCGGATCGCGACCCGTCTCGTTGTCGCCCGGTTCCGGGATCGGCGCGGGCGGCGTGTTCAGGAAGCGATCCAGGTAGACGCTCATCGCCGCGTCGAAGACGCCCCGGTAGAGCGCGACCGCGTCGGTGCGTCGAGTGGCCTGGTGGACCGCGTTCGCGTAGGTGAACGTGTGGTGAACGGTGTTCCAGTCGTTGAACTCGTTGGCCGTGCCGAAGCGGGCGACGCGAGTTGCGCCAGCGCGGGTCACCGCCGCTGCGAGCTCGTCGGCGGTGGCACCGTTCCTGACGGCCGCGGCCAGCGACTCGACGATCAGCTCGGGATCGTCGCCCAGCAACGTCTCACGGAAGTCGTCCGGTTGCGACCACTCCTCGCCGGCACCGTCCGCGACCAGCGCCTCTATCCCGGCGATGTCCGTGATTTCCTCGCCGTAGACCTCCGAGAGCAACGCGACGAGGTCGACCGGCTGGCGCCACGACGCGATCTCGTCGCTTCGGGTGGCCGTCGCCAGCGGTTGGACGAGCGAGGCGAGGGTGTCCGCGACGAGCCCGTCGCCGGTCGCAGTCGTCCCCGCCTCGCCACCACGCCCGCCGTCCGGCCAGCCGACCGCGTCCAGGCTCTCGAAGGCCTTGTTCGCGAAGTCGAGGACGTGACCGGTCGAGAGGTAGGGGTGGTCGGTCGCCGCGGTAAAAACGAGGTCGGCGAGTGCGGCGTCGTCGTAGCCCGCCGCGACGGCGGTCCGGAGACAGCGCTCGGCGCCGTCCGTGTCGCGCACCTCGATGCAGTCGCGAAACCACCGTCGAAGCCGGTCGAGCGAAACCTCGCTCGTGGAGAACGACGGTTGATCGAAGTGTGGCGCTTCGCCGGCGCAATCGTCGGCGACGTGTCGAACACCCGTGTAGAGCGCGCGCTTTCGATCCTCGGGTTCGAGCGTTTCGAGCAGATTCGCCATGCAGCCGAGGATCGTCAGCCCCGAGGACCAGCCCATGTCGCGGTAGGTCGTCCCGAAGTCGAGCGTCGACGTGATCGGGTCCGCCGGCTCGACGTCGGCGTCGAGTAATCCGATCGTCGACTTCGCAACGACCAGTCGAAGGTTCTCTTCGAGTCCGCTCTCGAGTCGATCGGCCCAGTGCTCGGCGGGCGGTCGATCGAGCCGCGGGTCGGGATCGACGTGGACCGTCCCGTCCCGAACCTCGACGGGATAGGTCCGCACGTCGTCCGCCCAGGGATCGAACGTATCCCCACAGGAGAGTTCGAACCTCGCGTGGTGCCAGTGACAGGTGAGGATCCCGTCCTCCACCGTCCCGTCCGACAGGGGAAATCCCATGTGTGGACAGCGGTTGTCCACGGCACGCACCTCGCCCTCGTGATGAAAGAGCGCGATGGCGGTTCCCTCCGGCGTAACGAGTTTTCGCCCGTCGGATTCCAGTTCGGCCGCGTCGGCGACCGGAACCAATCGATCCGTCCCGGTCTCGCTCGCGTCGGATGCCATGCCAGTCCGTACCAGAGTGAGTTACAAAGTTATTCCCTGAAACGTGTTTTTGTCCATCCGTTGTCACGGATCGACCGTCTCGCTCGGCAGTCCAGAACGGTCCGTACTCCAGGACCGGCTGTCAGTCCAGGACCTCGACGGTGTATCCCGCCGCTCGCAGATCGGCGACGAACGTCTCGGCGTGGTCGTGGCCGCGCACCTCCAGGTCGAGTTCGACTTCGGCGTCGCTGAGTTCGATGTCGCGGGAGGTCCGGTCGTGGTGGATCGAGTAGATGTTCGCCCCGTGAGCCGAGGCGATCGCGAGTAGTTCCTCCAGCGAGCCGGGGCGGTCCTTGAGGACGGTCCGGATCTTCAGGTACCGGCCCATTTCGACCAGGCCGCGCACGATGACCGTCGTCAGGGTGTTCATGTCGACGTTGCCCCCGGAGAGCACCGGAACGATCACCTCGTCTCCCTCGTACTCGAATCGGTCGAAGACGGTCGCCGCCAGCCCGACGGCGCCCGCACCCTCGACGACCGTCTTCGATCGCTCCAGGAGGTAGACCACCGCGACCGCGATCTCGGCGTCGGAGACGGTGACGACCTCGTCGACGTACTCCTGGATGTGTTCGAACGTCCGTTCGCCGATCGAGCGGGTCGCGATACCGTCGGCGATCGTTTCGACGCCGTCGATCGTGACGAGTTCGCCCTTCTCGAGTGACGGGGCCGCGCTCGAGGCGCCCTCGGCCTGCACGCCGACGACGCGAACGCCCGGATCCAGACCCTTGACGGCCGCGGCGATCCCGCTGATCAGTCCGCCGCCGCCGATCGGGACGACGACGGTGTCGACGTCGGGACACTCCTCGACGATCTCGAGGCCGATCGTCCCCTGCCCGGCCATTACCGCCTCGTCGTCGAACGCGTGGACGTAAGTGCGGTCCTGTTCGCGCTCGATCTCGTGGGCACGCTCGGCGGCCGCCTCGTAGCTAGCGCCGTGGAGAACGACGTCGGCGCCGTAGTTCCGGGTCGCCTTCACCTTGGCCGTCGGTGCGTGTTCGGGCATGACTATCGTCGAGTCCACGCCGACGCGCGTCGCCGCCAGCGCGACGCCCTGGGCGTGGTTGCCGGCACTCGCGGTGACGACCCCGCGGGCTTTCTCCGCCTCCGACAGCGTCGCGATCCGATTCGTCGCGCCCCGGATCTTGAACGCGCCCGTCCGCTGGAAATTCTCGAGTTTGAGGTGGACTTCGGCGCCCGTCATAGACGAATATGTATGTGAGTAC
>SLIS01000185.1 GCA_007135505.1 Halovivax sp. | reverse complement strand
ATGCGCTCGTAGATCGCGTTGCAGACCGGGTTCGGAACGAAGACCCGAGACGGGAGTCAGACGAACACCAACAACGCGTCCGAATCGCACTTCACCATACTCATCTTCCAAAACTGGAGGAGGCTCGGATAATCGACTACGAGGCTGAAACGGGGCACGTCCGGTTTGTTGGCGGTGAACTGGAACAAGATCTCCTGACGTTGGTCGAGCCGTACGAGGCCTACGAGTGACAGAATATCGGATCGACTTCTCCTCCGTTCGACCTAAATCAGCCGTATTGTACGAATATGTATTGTTCGTCGTCTTCATTCTCTGTACTGACCGATTTGACTGACCCGAATTGAAAGTTGGTCCGATACTGTATTCGCGCTGTGTATTCAGTACGGCTTTATCAAAATATCTCTTACCTGACGAGTGAGTTCGTGTTAGGTGCGCGCTGTGTATTCAACATGGTTTTGACAACATTACCGATATTTGATAGAATCACCAGCGGTAGTTCGAGGATCCCCATTTCACCGGCCATAGAGTGCTCACGCACCGTTAATTATCCGCGGACAGAAGTGTGAACGAGAACGTCGAGCCCTCGTCGCGATTGGACTCGACCCAGATCTCCCCGCCGTGGTGCTCGATGATGCGTTCACAGATGGCGAGTCCGATTCCTGTTCCGCCGTGTTCGTCGTTCGTGTGCAGGCGCTCGAACACCTCAAAAATGCGACCGGCGTCGTCCGGATCGATGCCGATACCCTCGTCGCAGATGGAAAGCACCCACTCTGGTCCATCGCGCTCGGCCGAGATATGTACCGCTGGTTCCTCGGTTCGGTTGTACTCGATGGCGTTGTCCAGCAGATTCTGGAACACCTGCCGCAACTGCTCCTCGTTACCCTCGACCCGAGGCAGCGAGTCCGCAGTGATCTCGGCGTTGTTCTCCTCGATTTTCAGCTGGAGATCCTGGCGAGCGTCTGCGAGGACGGCATCCAGGTCGACCGGCTCGAACGTTGTCTCGCCGGTGTCGATTTGGGAGTACGTGAGCAAGCCATCGATCATGTCGCGCATCCGGTTGGCACCGTTGATTGCGAAGTCGATGTACTCCGATACTTCGTCGTCGAGTTCGTCGTCGTACCGCCGCTCGATCAGCATGAGGTAGCTGGACACCATCCTAAGCGGCTCTTGGAGGTCGTGAGAGGTGGCGTAGGCGAATCTCTCCAGGCGTTTGTTGGACTGCTCGAGTTTGGCGATAGCCTCCTCGAGTTTCTTTTCTCGTTCTTTCTGCTCGGTGATGTCCTGAACCATCCCGATTGCGCGGACCGGATCCCCTTCGATATCGTAGTAGAACTCACCCTGTGCTTCGATCCACCGCTGTTCGTCGTCGGCTCGGATGATCCGGCAGTCGAACTCCCATACCCCTCTCTCAAACGCCTCCTCGAAGCGGTGGCTGACGAACTCGCGGTCGTCCGGGTGGACGTGATCGAGAAAGATTTCGAGGCTCCAGTTTTCGACCGGTTCGTTGTAACCGAAGATCCGATCGTGCTGTAGCGAGCGGACGGGGGAGCCCTCAGTCTGGAGATCGAGTTCCCACGTTCCTAACTCACCAGCCTCGAGCGCGAGACGCAACCGCTCTTCGCTCTGCTGCAGGCCGTCTGTTATTTCGACATGCTCGACGCCGGACTCGCGGTGCTGTTCGCGCCCCTCGAACTCCATTCGCTTCCGGCCGACGATCTCACGAACCGTCCCGACGGCGCCCTGCAAGGAATCGTCCGCTTCGAACGGGTTTACCCGAACTTCACAGAGGACTCGTTTTCCGTCCGCAGTCCGTACAGGGAACTCGAGCAGCGCGCTCTGCTCTGACGGGTTTTCGTGGAGTCGTTCGATTTCGCTTTCGATATCGGATCCGTTGTCGTTAAGCATTTTCGTGACGTGGGTTCCCAGAAGCTCGTCGTATGCGTAGCCAGTTATATCGACGATAACGTCGTTGACCGCGACGAGCCGACCTTCGACGTCAAGTTGAAAGATTCCGTCACCGATCGTGTTCAGAAGCGTTCGATACCGCTGGTGGGCCTCGTCTTCGGCTGCGTCTTTCCAGAACGCCATTTCGGAACGCTCGGCCCGGTTACTCATACAACAGGTAGAAGCCTGGATCGGATAAACCCTAGTACGGCCGCTATTCCCGGGGTGGTGTCGTTCTTCTGGGAGTACACAGTTTAGACGATCGCGGTCAGAACGCGACGTACGCGGGCTTACGTAACACAATCGTTGGAGTGTGCCGACCAGATCAGCCGAGCCATTGTTCCGTACAGGTGAAGTACATACCTTTAAGCGTCTGAGGAAGCAATATGTCATACGGAAAACCATTCATATCGTATGTTCGTCTCTCAGCAGTGAAGGGGTTGCTTGAACCAGATTCTCGTTCTGTCGCGGAACGTACCTTGTTCTCTCCACGTTGAAGTCACGTGTGACACATTATGATGATCTGGATTTCCGATACCTGATTCATATGACCGCAAACAAGGAAACCTCGACAAATGAGGCTGTACAAACCTCACAGAAAGTCCGTATTGTGTGTACTGAATGCGCCTTCTCGAAATTGGTAACGAAAGAAGGACAAAAGTCCGCAGAAGTGATTAGAGAACACGGTCAGGAAACTGGCCATAAACTTACTGCTGAGGAACTTGACGATGGTAAGTAAGCATCTCCGTGTAACGGATCGCTGCTTTGGTAGAAATAAATCCAGAGAAGATTCCCGGCTATCTGGTGAAGCAGCGAAATCTAAACGTCATCCTCTTGTAACCACTCTATGTGGCATGTTATACTGTCAGTCGAGCGTCTGAGTTCGCCACAAACTCCGAAGTTCTCTCTGCAAAAAGCTCTGTTAAAGCAGTGATAGATTTCAGGAGTCGTGCTACCCAGTGAATCAAAAATGTTTCACAGAGAAGATCAGGAGCTTCCCGCTTCAACTCCCTAGTTCTAACGGTCGAAGTCTATTCACTCATCCGATTCACCAGTATCAAATTATTTAATCGATAATAAACATTGTCACTCGTCTAAATTCCTGAAAACCAAAGTCGTGTTATTATAATATTCTTTCGTCCGTTGTCGTGTGGCTAATTGCCACGGTAACTAACCATGAGCAGCGGACATAACGAGCGGACCGAATCACGAGGCGAGACCGAGCGTTACACTGAAGCGGAGGCGGTGGCACTCGACGACGAGGTATTTAAGGGGAGCTCGATCGACCGGCGAACGTTCCTGAGCGTCGCCGCGGCGACCGGCGCCGCGCTCGCGCTACCGAACGCGGTTGCTGCAGAGGTCGAGCACCCCGCGCTGACCGACCGAGCCGCGTT
>SLIS01000003.1 GCA_007135505.1 Halovivax sp. | reverse complement strand
TCGTCGGACGGGACGCCAGTGACCTCTCTCCGAGCCAGCTGCGAAGCGCGGCGATCGAGAGCGCGACGGAGAATCTCTCGGATGGGTTCGTCGCGACGTTCCTGGCGTTCGTCGTGCTAGCGCCGTTTTCGCTCCCGGTCGCAGCGGGCGCCGCAGCCTGGGTCAAGGCGGTCAACACGCTCGACTCCATGCTCGGCTATCCCGCAAAGCCGATCGGTACGGCGAGTGCCCGTCTCGACGACCTCGTCATGTGGGTGCCAGCCCGGCTGACGGCGCTCTCGCTCGCTCTCGCGGCGGGCCAGCCACGGGCGCTGGTGGCGGCTCGAGCCTGGGCTCGACGACCGCCGTCTCCGAACGCCGGGTGGCCGATGACCGTCGGCGCCGTCGTCCTCGGCGTCACACTCGAGAAACCGAACGTCTACGTCCTGAATCCGAACGGGAACGAGCCGACGGCCGCCGACGGTGAGCGGGCGCTGACGCTGGTCGGATTCGGGGCCGTGATCGCCGTCACGGTGGCGCTCGTCGCGTCAATCGCTGTCCAGCTGTCTGCAGCCGGGGTGGTGTCGACGTGAATCGGCGAAACTCGGATACGAAACGTGGTGTCGGGCGTTCACTCGGTGCGCTCAGAGCCGGGTTCGGCTTCTTGACGCGACTCCCCGCCGGCAAGACGATCGAGTCAGACTGGGACGCGTTCTGCCAATCACCGTGGGTACTACCCATCGTCGGGTTCGTCGTCGGCGGTTTCGCCGCGATACCGATGCTCGCAACCGGCTCCCTGCCGGGTCCGACGGTCGCGGTTGGCTACGTGACGGCGATATACCTGCTGACCGGGATTCACCACCTAGACGGCGTTGCTGATCTCGGGGACGCAATAGTCGTCCACGGGGATCGGGAGCGCCGTCGGTCGGTGCTCAAGGACACCACGACCGGCGTCGGCGCGATACTCGCCGTCTCCCTCGTCGTCGCCGGACTGGCCCTTGGCGGACTGGCCGTGACGACGATGCCGATCGTCATCGCGGTAACGGTCGTGGTCGCCGCCGAAGTCGGGGCCAAACTGGGCATGGCGACGATGGCCGCGTTCGGGACGGCCAGTCACGACGGGCTCGGGTCACAACTTATCGAATCCGTCGGGCCGACGGGCCTGGTACTGGCAGTGCCGGCGTCGATAAGCGCCGCGATGATCGTTCCGTTTGCAGGTTCAGCAGCGCCGATCGAAACGAGCGGTATCGCGATGGGAACCCTGGGCGGGGCGATCCTCGGTGCCACCGTCCCGTGGGTGTGGGCACGCCGGCGTTTGGGTGGCATCAACGGGGACGTCTTCGGTGCCGCGAACGAAGTCGGCCGACTCGTCGGCCTCCACGTGGGGGTGATCGCGTGGACGCTCTTCTGATGTGTGGCGGCTGCGGGAGTCGATTGGAAACCGAGGTCGAGAAACCGCTGTTCACCGTCGGTGGCGAACGGATGATCGACCGCGTGCGGGCCGCACTCGTCGGCAGTTCCATCGAGAGGACGTACGCCGTCGTCTCACCGAACGCGCCGAAGACCCGTTCGTACCTGAAAGCGTCGTCAGTCGAGCTGATGGAAACGCCCGGCGACGGCTACGTGAGCGACCTCGGACACGCGCTGGAGGACCCGCGTATCGATCCGCCGGTGCTGACTGTGGCTGCCGACCTGCCGCTTCTCACGGCGACAGTTGTCGACGAGCTACTCGACGCGTACGCGACGGAGGGGGTCGACCCGATCACCGCGACCGACGAGGTGAGCGACGGTGTCGACGCAGAAGCGGACCCACCGTCTATGACGATCTGTACGCCTCGATCGCACAAAGAGGAGCTCGGCGCCTCCATAGACACACCACACCCATCGGACGACGCACTCGTCCCGGCGGGAATTAACGTGGTCGGATCGGCGGCCGAGGCGGTCACCCACGTCGTCACCGATCCCGCGATCGCCGTCAACGTGAATCGACTCGAAGACGCCAGTATCGCCGAACGATGGCTTCAAGAATCCGCTGACAACACATGACAGTACCTATAGCGACGAGAGCACGTGACACGCGACGAGCGGGGCACGGTCCGACGACGTGCTTCGACCGGGCGAGCAGAGAACCGTTCGCGAGGGTGGAGGGGCCGCCATGCGCGTGATTCTGGCGGCAGGGGCGACAGAAACTGCTCGAATCGACGGGATTAGTGCTGCCGGTGCGTCGCCCGAGTTGATGCGGTACACCCCGCCAGGGGACGCCGAAATCCTGAGCTACGGTGAACCGATCGCCGCACCCGTCACGCCGGTTTCGCCGACAGGCTGTGTTACGCCGGCGGCGGTTACCAGGGCCGTCCGCGAGGTTCGCACGTTCCCGGTGACGATCGTCGACGCCGGGATGCTCGCGCCGACGGCCGCACCCACCGTCGATTTCGGCACCGAAGCCGGTGCCGACGTGCGGAAACCCGTCGCCGTTTCGGACGCGGACCGAATCTTCGAGCGCGCGAGACGCTTCGGGGCCGCCTTGCCGGACGAAGCGGTGCTGATCGGCGAGACCATACCCGGTGGCACGACGACAGCCCTCGGCGTCCTCACTGCACTCGGCGAGCCGATCGGCGTCTCCTCGTCGTTTGTGACGAACCCGATCGAGCGCAAGCGAGCCATCGTCGAGGAGGGACTTACCGCCTCGGGGCTCGAACCGGGCGACTGCGTCGACGCGCCGATCGAGGCGATCGAGGCGATGGGCGATCCCGTCCAGGCGACCGTTGCCGGCATCACAACGGGAGCAATAGCATCGGGAATCGACGTCACGCTGGCGGGCGGAACGCAGCAACTCGGGATCGCAGCGCTTCTCAGACACGGGGGAATTGACGCATCGCTGACGGTGGCTACTACCGCGTTCGTCGCCGAGGATCGGGGGGACGACCTCCGGGCGGCCGGTGACAGACTCGATTTCGAACTCGTCGTCACCGACCCTGGTTTCGACCGCGAGTATCACGTCGCAATGGGTCGCTACTGCGCGGGCGAGGTGAAAGAGGGCGTCGCCATGGGCGGGGCGCTCTCGCTCGTCGACGACGGCGAACTGTCGACCGTGCGCGACCGATTCGTCGCCGTCTGCGATCGACTCGGAATCGACGACGTCGACTCGATGGACACTACCGCCGACGGCTCACCGGAGGTGAACTGAGCCATGGATCCCGATAGCGTTCGAACGACGGAGCGCGTACCCCACGGCGGGGAGACGGATCAGGCCGTGCTCGACTGCAGCGCGAACGTCAATCCGCGAACCCCCTCCGGGATCGAAGCGGTGTACCGGGAGGCACTCGCCGAATCGCGGCGCTATCCGGCCGATACGTACCCGGCCTTCCGTCGCGCCGCGGCCGAGTACGTCGGCTGCGATCCGGCCGCGGTCGTGCCGACGGCCGGTGGCCTCGCGGCGATCAGGCTGGCGATCTCGGTGACGGTCGAACCCGGCGACGACGTGCTGCTTCAGGCACCCAGCTTCGGCGAGTACGCCCGGGAGGTGCGATTGCAGGGGGGGAATCCCCGGTTCGTCCCCCACGATACCCTGCTCGAAACGGAACCCGCCGGCTGTGCGCTCGCGATCGTCTGTACGCCGAACAATCCGACCGGCGAAGCTGTCGACCCCGACGACGTCGCCGCCTTCGCCAGTCGCTGTAAAGCGACCGGAACGACCGTACTCGTCGACGAAGCCTTTCTCGGGTTCACCTCGCTCCGGTCTGCAGCCACGTTCGATCGGGAGAACGTGATCGTCGCCCGTTCGCTCACGAAGCTGTTCGGTCTGCCCGGGCTCCGAGCCGGGTTCGCCGTCGCGACGGGTGAACACGGCGCCGCCCTCACCACAGCGCGTCGAACCTGGAGTCTCGGGACGCCGGCGGCCAATGTCGGCGCTCACTGCATGCGGGACGACGCGTTCGTCACCGCAACCCGCGAATTGATCGAACGCGAGCGAGAGCGGTTGCGAGCGGGACTGTCAGCGCTCGGATTCGACGTCTGGCCATCCGACGCCCCGTTCGTCCTCGTCGGTTGTGACGACCCCGACGCGATCTTAGAGCGGGCAAGGGAGAACGGGCTCGTGTTTCGGGACGCCAGAACGTTTCGACGGCTCGACTCACACGTGCGCATCGCCGTTCGCGACCACGAGACGACGGACCGCGTCCTCGAGGTGCTCGCGGATGGCTGACGGACGACACGACGAATCGACCGGGACGGCGCCGGGTCACGTGTCGGACCGACGCGATGGCATCCTCCGCGTCTCGCAACCGGCCGCCGAGTGGCTCCATACCGGCTGGAACGGTGGCCGACGGGTCGCTGATGCGGCGTACAACATCACCGTTCCCGAGAACTGGGACTGTCCGGATATCCGTTCGTACGTCGTGAACCGACTGGAGCGGGCCGGGTTCGACGACGAAGGACCGGTGCTGCTGACCGGCGTGTCGATGGATCACGTCCGTGGCGCCCGCCGGCAGCCGGTGACCGTCTACGCGACCGCTGGAATCTCGAATCCCGCCGCGTTGCCGATGCACTCGACGAGCGAGGAGCGAACCGACTCCGATCGAAAGCGGGCTGCCTGCGAACCTACCGAGTCGGTCACGGACCCGGACGATCCGCCGAGACCCGGCACCGTGAACATGCTGATCCTGGTGGATAGAACGCTTGGAGACGGTGCCCTCGCGAACCTGCTCGCGGTCGCCGCGGAAGCCAAAGCGGCCACCCTCCTCGCCCGAACAGGCTTTCCGGGAACGACGACCGACGCGATTACCGTCGGTCACGATCCAACTGAGCGACCGATCCCGTACTCCGGAAGCGCGACGAGCGTCGGCAGTGCCACCCGGGCGTGCGTCCGTGAGGCAGTGACGGCTTCCCTTCGCTCGCGATACGACGAACCGGATCAGGAAATTCCAGAGTCCGTCCACGATGCGGCCCACGGCATCGCGACAGACGATCGGGCCGATGTGTTCGAACTTCCGGAGTGAGTGTTCGTATCGAATACGACCACAGTCGATCGTACTCGGTTCACTAGTCGGACCGCTAGCAGTCGAACTGAGCATCGCGTGGGTCTCCGTGACGAGCAGACACTCGGCCGCACTCCCCCACTTTCACTTTCACTCCGCTCGGGTCGGTTTAACATACTTTCCAACGAACCTGAATGTCATGAGCACTAACGCAGTCGTCCTCGAAGACAAATCGGCCGGTCGACCAGCACTTTCCAACGAAACGTCCGTCGACGAGTTCGAAAACCGGATCGCGCGGACCGAGCGCCGCCGCATCGACGTCACCGAACTGGACGCCGCGGGCCTCGAGACGTTCGTCGAGGAGAACGTCGGCACGCACCTCGTCTCGCTGGAACGGCGCGGGTCCCACACCTATCTCGTCCTCGAGTGAGAAGCGTCGAGTACGGTCCAGGACCGAACAGCGTTCCCGGTTCCGACCACCGGCTGGACATCGATAGGACGGGTCCACCGTTCCGTCGGGAAAACTGCTATCACGGCGGGTTGTCAAGGGCCACGCATGCCAGGCCCGGTGTTTCTCTCGAGTGACGAACTCTCGTTGCATCCGATCGAGGAATCGGACGGACGATTCTGCCAGCGCCTCCTGAACGATCCACGCGTCCGAACGCGAATCGCGAGTACCGATCCGATCACCGCTCACGGCGAGCGTGCGTGGATCGAAAACCAGGCGGAACGGGACGGATTTCACTTCCTGATCTGTCGAGGACCGGACGCTCCCGACACGGACGCGTCCGAATCGGTCGACGAAATCGATCTCGAACCCGTCGGCACCATCGGACTTACACCGAAGAATCAGGTCTGGGGGACCGCAGAAATCGGGTACTCGATCGCACCCGAGCACTGGTGCAACGGCTACGCGACGGACGCCGTCTCGCTGGTCTGTGGGTACGCGTTCGAGGAGCGTCGACTGTCGAAGCTGTACGCGATAACGCTGTCGACCAACCCCGGCTCGGGTCGCGTGCTCGAGAAGAACGGGTTCGAACAGGAAGGACGGTTACGAGAGGAGGCCTTCGTCGACGGGGAGCGGGTCGACGCGCTACGGTACGGACTGCTCGCCACGGAGTGGTTCGACAACGAGGACGCGACGGCCGTGTCGCGGTAGAAAGACACTTTTCCGCCGACGCACTTGCAGTTCTCGTGAGCGATCCAGGTGGGCCCATCGACGGAGCGACGACCGGCGATGGTGACGACATCGGCACCGAAACGAGCGACCACGGTACCGACACCGCGTCCGCCCCTCGCGTCGAGGTCTATCCGGGCAAGGAGGTCGTCGTCGACTTCGATCCGGACCTGACGTTCGAGTGCGTCGACGACTGCACCTGGTGCTGTCACCACGGCGTGCTCCTCTACGGCAAAGACCTGATCGAACTGGCAGCGCGGGCGAACCTCTCGGAGAATACGACGGACTTCCGGGGCGAGAAGTTCGTCACCCGCGAGCCGAAAGATCGTGACGAACACGTCGCCGACGACGGCCAGGCCTGCGCGTTCCTCGGCGACGACGGGCTCTGTCAACTCCACCTCGAGGACGAGCACGACTGGAAGCCGACGCGATGTTCGGTCTTTCCGCTCGCCGTGAATCGGGAGTCGGACGGACTCCACGTCGACGTTAGAGACTCGGCCCGCGAGCACTGCGACGGGCTGGGCGTCTCGGAGCGACGCGTCATCGACGGACTCGGAGCGTTCCTGCCGGAGTTGCTCTGGGAGCTCGAGGACCCCGATTCGGATCGCGTACTGTGAACGGGCTCGGTCCGGTGGCCGATACGCGTGTACGCACCGAATTCTACCGGCGTAGCGAACGCAGTTTTATAAGCGAATCCAGTGGACGTTTTCGCATGCGCTCACTCGCTGGCTCGTCGGTCGTCGTGGTCGGTGGCGGGGTCGCCGGCCTCTCCACCGCGTGTTACCTCGCAGACGCCGGCGGCGACGTCACGGTAGTCGAGAAGAACGATCAACTCGGCGGTCGAGCCAGCGTCCTGGAGGCCGAGGGCTTTCGCTTCGACATGGGGCCCTCGTGGTACCTGATGCCGGACGTGTTCGAGCGATTCTTCGAGCACTTCGACCGGGAGCCGGCGGACTACTACGACCTCACCCACCTCGATCCACACTACCGAATTTTCTACAAGGACGGTGACCGGATCGACGTTACGGGCGACCTGGGGGAGACGAAGGCACTCTTCGAGTCCTACGAGTCGGGAGCCGGGGCGGCGTTCGAACGCTACCTCGAGCAGGCTCGGCGGAATTACGAGGTCGGGATGGAGCACTTCGTCTACGAGGACCGACCGCGACTGCGCGACTGGATCGACCTCGACGTCGCCCGTCACTCCCGCGGGCTGACCCTGCTCGGTTCGATGCAGGACCACGTCGAGAAGTACTTCGAGCACCCGAAGCTCCAGCAACTGGTCCAGTACTCCCTCGTCTTCCTCGGCGGCTCGCCGAGTAACACGCCGGCGCTGTACAACCTGATGAGCCACGTCGACTTCAACCTCGGCGTCTGGTATCCCGAGGGCGGTATCGGCCGCGTCATCGATGCGTTCGTCTCCCTCGGTGCGGAACGCGGCGTCACCTACGAGACCGGGCAACCGGTGACGGCAATCGAGGGCGAGGCGGGCTCGTTCACCGTGCGAACGGAGACGGGGACGTTCCACCCCGACCTCGTCGTCAGCAACGCCGACTACCCCCACACCGAGACGGCGCTACTCGAACCCGATCGCCGCTCCTACGACGGGGACTACTGGGAGTCACGGACGTACGCCCCGTCCGCGTTCCTGCTGTATCTCGGCGTCGAAGGTGACCTGGACGAACTCGCACACCACACGCTCGTGTTACCCATCGACTGGGAGGACCACTTCGAGCAGATCTTCGAAAAGCCCGGTTGGCCAGACGACCCCGCCTACTACGTCTGCGTACCGTCTCGAACCGACGACTCCGTCGCCCCGGCCGGCCACAGCGCCTGCTTCGTACTGGTGCCGATCGCACCGGGACTGGCGGACGACGACGAGGCGAGAGCGGCCTTCCGCCAGGAGATCCTCGCCGATCTGGCGAAACACACCGACACGGACCTGCGCGACCGGATCGTCTTCGATCGATCGTTCTGCGTCAGCGACTTCGCGGATCGGTACAACAGCTACGACGGGACGGCACTCGGGCTCGCCCACACGCTCAGGCAGACGGCCATCTTCCGGCCCAGCCAGCGCTCGTCCGCCGTCGACGGCCTCTACTACACGGGATCGGATACCTCGCCGGGGATCGGCGTCCCAATGTGTCTCATTAGCGGTGAACACGTCGCCGAAAAGGTCCTCGCCGATTACGGACGGGAGGGAGACGAATCGGGCCACCACGACGGACGGATCGAACGGCCGGTGGAATACGAACCGGCCGTCGGGTCGGACGAGCCGGGGTGACCGTCGTGACTGGATCGCCACTCGATCGACGGTCTGGGAACGACGGTGCCGGGTCCCTGGCACGCCAGCTTCGATACCTTCTGGTGTGCTCCCGGCCCCGCTTCTGGTTCTACCTCGCGGGCCCGGTACTCGTCGGCGTCGCGTTGGGGGCGTCGCGGGTCGGCGACCTCGTCACGCCGGCCACCGCCGCGCTCTTCGCGTACTTCCTCGTTCCGGCGAACGTCTACCTCTACGGCGTGAACGACGTCTTCGACCGGGACATCGACGCATCGAATCCGAAGAAGGAGGGACGGGAAGCCCGGTATCGCGGTCAGTCGATCGTCCCGGTCGCCGTCGTCGTCGCCGGCGCGCTCGCGGCGGCTATCGCCCCGCTCGTCCCGACGGCCGCGTGGCCGTGGCTCGCCGGGTTCCTGGTGCTGGGAGCCGCCTACAGCGCCCCACCGCTCCGATTGAAGACGACTCCGCCCCTCGACTCCGTGTCGAACGGTCTCTACGTCCTTCCTGCCGGCGCGGCCTACGTCGCCGTCGCGGGAACACAGCCGCCGGCGCTCGCCGTCGCCGCCGGCTGGCTCTGGGCCATGGGGATGCACACGTTCTCCGCGATTCCGGACATCGATCCCGATCGAGCGGCCGGGATTCGAACGACGGCGACGGTACTCGGGGAACGCGCGACCTACGTCTACTGTGGCGCCTGCTGGCTCGCAGCCGCCGTGGCATTCGGACTGCTCGATCCACGACTCGGGGCGATCCTAGCCGTCTATCCCGCACTCGTAGCCGGCGTCGCCGGCACGTCGATCTCGGTCGATCGCGCCTACTGGTGGTTTCCAGCGATCAACACCGCCGTAGGGGCCGTGTTGACGATCGGGGGTCTCTGGGTGGTGGTCCATGGGTGAATCACGTGGGACGTCCGCATCGTGGATTCGACGGGATGGCCCGTCCGAGACCGGGGAAACCGGTCGTGATCGACCGTGACTGAGCGGTCCGCTGAGGCGAGGTGGACGAGGGCCGCCGTGCAACGACGACTGGAGCGGATCGTTGCCGAAAATCGCGTCACGATCGCCGTCGTCTTTCCGGCCGTCGGGGCGATCACGCTCGTCGCGAGCGCCGAAGGGTGGCTCCCCGATCCGCTCGCGTTCAACCCGCTGTTGATCCTCTTCGGCACGGTCGTCATGCGGTCACCGCTGCTGGTCGGCCTCGCTCCCCGCGTCGGGAAACGGGCGCTCGTCCTGCTAGGACTCCTGACGGGCTACACTTGGGCGATCGAGTTCGTCGGCGTTCGGACGGACTGGCCGTACGGCGCGTTCGAATACGCCGTCCAGCTGGGACCCATGCTGTTCGATACGGTGCCACTCGCCCTGCCGCTTTTCTTCGTCCCGCTCGTGCTCAACGCCTACCTCCTGACGCTGCTGGTCCTCGGCGGGCGCGCCGATCGGGCGCTCCTCAGAGTCCCGGTCGCGATCGGCGCCGTCGTCGCGATCGACCTCGTTCTCGACCCGGCCGCCGTGGCCATCGGGTTCTGGGCGTTCGACACGGCGGGCGCATACTACGGGGTTCCCGCCTCGAACTACGCCGGATGGGTCCTCTCCGGAACGGTCGGAGTTGTCCTCGTCGATCGTGCGTTCGACCGGGAGGCACTACTCGAACGGGTCGATCAGTGCCCGTTCGTCCTCGACGACCTGGTCAGCTTCGTCCTCCTCTGGGGTGCCATCAACGCACTCTACGTGAACCTGATACCCGTGGCAGTCGCCCTCGGTTGTGGCCTCGCCCTGCTGTCGACGGATCGCTACGTCGTACCGGTCGGCCGACCGCGAACGCAGCTTCGACGGTGGTTCGACCGACAGTGAGCCGGGGGTCAAGTACCGTGGTAGTCTCGTGTGGCGCCAGGGACGCGTCGCTGTACGGGTTCGACGACTCAGAACTCGATGCTACCGGCTCGGGAGTTCGCCCCGATAGCCCGCCCTGGGTTCGGGTCCCTCCGCGGGCACGGCGCTGGCCCGTTCGAAGACGATCTCCGGGTCGTGATGCAATCGCCAGTGCCACCAGGTTCGGACCAGACAGCGGATTTTCTCCCACCGCGAGAGCGACGGGCGCGTCGAGAGAACGTCGTATCCCTGGTCGCGGACGAGTCGGTGGTGATCCACGTAGAGCACGGCCGCCAGGAGGACGGGAAACTGACAGTCCTCGGGCAGGTGTCGGATCCCGGCGACCCCCGCTCGGTATCGCGCTTCCGTTCGCTGGAGCTCCGCAGCGACGGCGTCACGAACGGCCGGCGTGAACTCGAGTCGCTCGATCGACTCGAGCGTGGCCCCGTGTGCCGAGAGCGTCTCCCTGGGGATGTAGATTCGATCTCGTTCGAGGACGTCCTCGCGGACGTCCCTGATGAAGTTGGTCAACTGGAAGGCCTCTCCCAGCCGGTGTGCGTGTGGCATGGCCGTCTCGGGATCCGTCGGCCCCATGATAGCCGTCATCATCGCGCCGACCGCCGCCGCCGATCCCCGCATGTAGGCGTCGAGTTCGTCGACGGTCTCGTAGCGATCCGTTTCGATGTCACTCACCATCGCGTCGATGAACGCGTCGACCTCCGAGTCGGGAATGTCGTGCTCGATCCGTAGCTCCTGGAACGCATCGAGTATCGGATCGTCGGTGGGGATTTCGCCGAGCGCCTGTGCCCGGATCCGTTCGAGCCGGGCACGCTGTTCATCCGGCGAGCGACCGTCGGGTTCGTCGACGACCTCGTCGGCGATCCGAAAGAACCCGTAGAGCACGTAGGTCGGGTGACGCACCCGTTCTGGCAACAGCCTCGTCGCGAGATAGAAGGTCTTCCCGGTTCGTCGCTGGATCGACCGGCCGGCAGTGACCTGTTCGTGATTCATGGCGGAGCGTCAATCACCGTCTCCCGTCCCGGTACGACGGGCCAGCGTATAACATCCACCGGCAATTTGGAACGCAGTTTCACGAGAAGTGAACGGTTTACGTCGCCAATCGTCCCCTAACAAGACAGCCACGCCTCGTTCGGTGACACGAAATCACTACTCCGCCGACGAGACACTCACTGAGAGCGGGGAAAAACCATTACTCGGTTGCTGCAGTACCGCCGCACATGGCCAAGGCACCGACCAAGCAGCGACGCTCGCGCTGTCTGAACTGCGGGTTCACCGCGCCGGACGGGAGTGACGAGTGGCGACGCATCGACGTCCCTGGACTCGGGAGAATGAGCCAGTGTCCGGAGTGTACGAGTACCAATCTTATCACCGGCATCTCGATAAGTTGACCGGTTGGGTCGACCGACCACGGTCGAGTCGGAGACAGACACTTGCGTCTCTGCCTCCAAGTGAGAGCCATGAGTCAGGAATCGACCGACCTCCCGGAGACGGAAGCGGAGTGGCGCGAGCAACTCACCGACGAGGAGTACGAGATTCTGCGCGAGGCCGGCACCGAACCACCGTTCAGCGGCGAGTACGTCGACCACGATGGCGACGGGACGTTCGCGTGCGCCGGCTGTGGAACGACCCTGTTCGACGCGACGACCAAGTACGACTCCGGCTGTGGCTGGCCGAGTTTCTACGACGCACCCGACGACCGGATCGAAACGCGACTCGACACCAGCCACGGCATGCGGCGGACCGAAGTGCTGTGTGCGAACTGTGGCGGTCACCTCGGCCACGTCTTCGAGGACGGTCCAGAACCCACCGGGCAACGGTTCTGTATCAACTCGGTCGCACTGGACTACGAGGACGAGAACTGACGCCGCTTCGAACGTCACAAACGGCTAGCGACGGACGGATTCGTGAGCGCACACCCACGTCGCATTTCACCGTCCCTGGCGCAGTTGGCCGTATTTCGGGCCGTGGACTGCGTGCCCGATGGGCCACGTATTCGATGTTCGTTCCGCACCCGTCGCACATTACAGGTTTGCAGGTCTGGACGAGTTTTGCAGGTCGGCAGCCGAGTGCTGGGAACCGGACTGGCGCCACCGTCAGGCCGCAGTCACCGATCCGGCATAGTCGAGTAGCGCTTGACGCCGACCAGGTCAGGTCGATCCTGCGCCGGCATCGTCGAGTGGGTCGATCGACCGAACCCGCCCACTGTTTTTCGATCGCCCGACTCGTCGCCGCCGACGAGTCCGTCATCACCCTCCGTTTCGAGGAGTTCGTCATCTCCCTCCGTCTCGAGAAGCCCGTCGTCGCTCTCGGCTTCATCTTCCTCGCCGCCGTCGTCACCGCCCAGGATCCCGTCCCCTCCGCGGTCGAAGAGTCCAGGTTCGTCGTCTTCTCCGAATGCGTCGCCGATATCGGCCGAAACGTCGTCGAGGGCAGATC